>JALWOO010000001.1 GCA_027083485.1 Amylibacter sp.
ACCTGCGACACATCGGAGCTGAAGAACTGTACGGTGCAGGAAATTGTTAACACTTACGACAATACCATCGCCTATACGGATCATGTGCTGGCGCAAACCATCCAGATGCTGAAGAACCAATCACGGGTGACTGGGGCCATGGTCTACATGTCCGACCACGGGGAATCGCTTGGGGAAAACGGAATTTATCTGCATGGCGCGCCCTATTTCATGGCACCGGAATATCAGACCAAAGTCCCGTTCATCTGGTGGCTTTCGCCGGAATACCAGAAAGACTTCAACATGGATGTGCAGTGTCTGCGCAATCGCGCCCGAAAAACCGCCAGCCACGCGAATTTGTTTCATTCCGTGTTGGGGGTGATGAATATTGACACCAAAGAGCGCAACGAAGACCTTGACGTGATCTCGGCTTGTCGAAACTAGGGAAATATCGTGCCACAAAACAAACCCAAACCCGCCCCTGTGAAGGGTATCAAACATGTGTTTGCCGCCACCCGCTATTCCATAGCCGGTTTGCGCCGCCTGTCGGGGGAAACCGCCTTTCAGCACGAAGTCTTGCTGTTCGGGGTCCTGCTGGCGGTTTTCATCTTTATCGGGGCCTCCCTGTCTGAATTCCTGATCGCAACCGTGCTGTTTTTCCTGCTGGCCGCGTTTGAAACCCTGAATACGGCGATTGAGGAAATCGTCGATCACCTGGCTTCCGACTGGGCCGAATTCGCCCGCAATGCCAAGGATTACGGATCCCTTGCGGTAATGTTCATGCTGCTGTCCAACGGGGCGTTTTTTGTCTTTGTCCTGTGGGAACATCTTGGGGCATAGCCCGGATTGCCAAAACAGAAATCCGCCCCGACGGTTTAGCGAAAATTTTATACGATAACTGTTTGGTAGGAGTTTTGTGACATGAACATGGGAACCAAGGGCAGGAGTTCTCATGAATCAGAAAGCATCGCATCAAATTATTTCCGGCCGTATGATGTGGCTGGATTTCCTCAGGTTGGCCGCCGGTTTTTCAATTATCGGCATGCATGCCTCTTCCGATCCCAACGGGCTGCCTTTTCCGGATTTTGACACGGCCCAAAGGGTGGCACCGGCACTGTTTCGTGCCGTGGTCTATATCGCCAGAAGCGAACTGTTCTGGATCATCTCCTTGTTTTTACTGTGTTTATCTCTGGAACAACGCCCACGCAGCTATGGAACAATGGTGCGCCAGCAGGCAAAACGGCTGTTGTTACCCTTCGTGTTCTGGGTATTCTTTTACGCCTTTTACCGCCTGATCAAGGCCCATTATTTCGGTTATGACGCCGCAATATGGGCCGAACTTTCCAGTGGCTGGGCGTGGTTGCGTTATTTTATCCTCGGATCGGTGCAATATCACATGCATTTCCTGCCCACCTTGTTCGGACTGGCACTGATGGTCCCGCTTTTTCTCTATGCGGTGCGCAATCCGTGGCTGGGATTGCTGGTGTTTTTATGCCTGTTTGTCAAACGCGAAGCCGATGTCTGGATGTGGGCCAACCTGCGCGACATGGACGGTTTTCCCTATCTGGTGCGGGCGGTGAAAATCCTCACCTATGGCGGCTACGGCATGGTCGCGGGCAGCTTTCTGGGGCTTTGCAAACAGGGCATGGACCATCAAAGGCTCAAGGACTGGCTGGTTTTCGCCCTGATTTCCAGTGTGTTGCTTTTCTCGATCAAGCTCATTTACACCTACAAGGTCATTATGGCGGGGAATTACGCGTATAATTACACACCGGCCTTTTGGTCCGATTTTCTGATGCCGATTTTGCTGTTCCTGATCTGTATGTCTGCCGGACTGGCGCGCTGGCCTGCCTTCATTTCAAAAATTGGCAAGTACAGCTTCGGGCTGTTTCTGATGCATCCGATTTTTCTGGACGGTCTTGAAATCCTGATGGCCGAGCCCACCCTTTCGCCCGGAGCCTATGTCCTGATCAAGTTCAGCGCCGCCCTGACAATGACCGCTCTGGCAGTCTGGATCGTGAGCAAAATCCCCGCGCTGGCCTGGACAATCGGCCTTGGTCCCCTGCCGTTTCCAACAAAACTATTTGGCGGCAAAAAATACGAGGTGGATCCGCAACTTTAAATCCTGAGGGTCTGTCCTGATA
Organism: Amylibacter sp.; assembly: GCA_027083485.1. GTDB lineage: Bacteria > Pseudomonadota > Alphaproteobacteria > Rhodobacterales > Rhodobacteraceae > Amylibacter. The sequence continues at coordinate 2,124 of JALWOO010000001.1, forward strand.
TGATATTGAGCGGGCAGGGAAATACTGCCATAGTCGCAACAACAGCCGGATCAGACGTCGTGCCTGTTCTTGCCCGCAAACGAAAAGGCAACCCGAATGTATTCAGAATTCATCAACCGGATCACCGCATTGAAATCGCAATGGCCGAACAACATTGCCTTGCAGTGTTTTGATCCGGCCTATTTCGAATCCCTCTCTGACGCGCACAAGAAACGCTTACAGAAATGCCTGAATTCCGGCATCGAAAATCCGGATAGCGAAATGGGATGTTACGCCTGCCAGCCATCGGATTACGACGATTTCAAACAGTTTTTCGCGCGCGTCCTTGCCC
>JALWOO010000002.1 GCA_027083485.1 Amylibacter sp.
GCTTTATGGCCAGCGCTTTGTGCCCAAATCTGCCCGATCAGAGGACCCCGCCCGTGTGGTGGAAATGCTCGGCATCGGGCATCTGTTGGCCCGCCGTCCCAACATGCTGTCGGGGGGGGAGAAACAGCGGGTTGCCATTGGTCGTGCCCTGCTGGCCAGCCCGCGTTTGATCCTTGCCGATGAGCCGCTGTCTGCGCTGGACGGGGCGCATAAGGCGGAAATCATGCCCTACTTTGAACGCTTGCGTGACGAGGTCTCCGTGCCGATTCTTTACGTCAGCCATTCCGCCGCCGAGGTTGCCCGTCTAGCGACAAGCGTTGTGGCGCTGGATCAGGGGCGCGTGGTGCAGACCGGACCGGCAGCAGACGTGCTGAACGATCCGATGCTGGCCCCGCTGGGGGTGCGTGCTGTCGGGGCGCTGCTGGAGGCTGTGGTCTGCGCGCACCATGACGACGGGCTGAGCGAACTGGACGTGGGAGGCCAGCGCCTGTTACTGCCGCGTTTGCAACGGGACATCGGCAGCCGCCTGCGCATCCGCATTCCGGCCCATGACGTCATCCTGTCGCGCAAACGGCCAGAGGGGCTATCGGCGCTGAATATCCTGCAAGGCACCGTGGAACGCATTCGCCCGGGGGAGGGGCCGGGCGCGATTGTGTCCCTGCATCTTTCCGGTGGCACAATTCTGGCGCGCATTACCCGCCGTTCGGCTGCGGCCTTGCAATTGAAGGCCGGTGTGGAATGTTATGCTATCGCCAAAACCATTGCGGTTGCGCCGGAGGACGTGGGCACGAGCTAATCGCCTGCCTCGTCCATCAGGCGGCGCACCCATTTTGCCGCCGCCCAGTTCACCGGAATCGCCAGTGGCAGGCTGACGATTATCGACAGGACCGGCGAAAAGGCAGGCAGGCCGATACGTTGCCATGCCAGCGTCACCATGAACAGGTTCACCGCCACGGCGGCCATGGTGAAAGGATATAAAAACAGGCTCAGTTTGAACACGCTGGGGCCTGATTGGGGAGCTTCCGGCATGTCAGGCAGCTTTCTCTTGTCTCTGGGCATCTCTCAGGGCGCGGGCAATCAGTGCCGGAATTTCTGCGGCAAGGCCGACAGGTTCCAGCAAATCCCCCTGAAAGCCACCCAGTTCCAGCATTTCAGGAATGTCGCGCCGCACATGCAGACCCTTGGCGGCAAAGAAAGGCAGGCACAGGCTTTGCCGACCCATGGATGCGGCCACATCATCCAGTTTCGGGGGTTCCTCGACGAAACCGGCACGGATGGATTGCAACGGCAGAATGGCCCGCAGGTCGGCGGCAAACCGTTGGGTGGCTTTGGCCGGATTGCGGCTGTTCAATCCGCCGTGACCTGCCACCAGAACATCGGTAGCTTCCATTTTCCAGCCGCGTTGTGCGATTTCATCACACAGGATTTCGGCGGCCATTTCCGGCAGACGCGGATCAAGCCCGAGCGGAGCCAGCACGGTTGTTTGCCGGATCAACCGTTGCGGCAGGGCGGTGCCGGTGAACCAGCCATCGGCCATGAACAGCGGAAACAGATGGGCCTTTGGCATTTGTTCCAAGGCCAGTTCCAGCCTGCCTTTGGCGGCCATGGTGGCGCTGGCAATCTGCCAATCAGGCAGTTGAGCCGCCACCTTTGACGCCAGTTTCGCCAGACTTTCCTCGGCACGATCCGGTTGGCTTGGCTGGCCGTGGGACACGATAATTGCCGCCTTAGTGGCTGGTGCCGTCGGAAAAGCTGATTTTGTTCCAGACATTGTATTTCCCCGAAGGTTTGCGCATGGGCAGGCGTTTGACTTCCTGCAAGGTTGCCGCATCATAGACAATTACCGCGCCGTCGTCCTCCCAGATCGACACCAGCGCGTATTTGCCGCTCTTGGTGAATTCCACATGGGCCACGGTTTTGCCGGGGGCAGGATCAAGGGTTTTCACGATCTCAAGGGTTTGCTTGTCGATGATGTGCATCTTGTCGCGGTTCGGGCCAAAGAAAACATCGGCCCAGACATAGGTCGTGTTTTCATGGCTGCGCATGAAAAAGCCCGGCCCGTCTGTTTTGATGGTTTTGATCAGCTTCCAGTCGGTCATGTCGATCACAGAGATTTCCGCGTCCTTCAGGTGTGGCGTGGCCATGACGCGATGCCCGTTGCGCATCCATGAAATGCCGGACCCCAAATGCGGCATCCCGCCAAGCGGCAATTCGGCAATGACGCGCCCCACATTCAGGTTGATCACAACGCCGCGTTCGCTGGCGCGGGCGGCACCGATCAGGAACCGGTAGTCGGGGCTGAAAAAGAAATCGTCCAAAGGTTCGTCAAGCATGATCCGGCGGCGGGCAAACAATCCTTTGGAGGAGGGCAGGGCCTCTTTCATGCCTTTTTCGTTGGAATGGACAAAACCCTCGTAAACCGGTGGCGCATCGGGATCGGTGGAGACT
>JALWOO010000003.1 GCA_027083485.1 Amylibacter sp.
GGGGGCTGATCTTGAGGTCACAACGCGGGCGCTGAATGATGATCTGGCCGATAAGGGGTTTGTCGTCACCTCGCTTGAGGATGTTGTGAACTGGGCGCGGACCGGCTCTTTGCACTGGATGACCTTTGGTCTGGCCTGTTGTGCGGTTGAGATGATCCATGCGGCGATGCCGCGTTACGATCTGGAACGTTTCGGGACCGCCCCGCGTGCGTCCCCGCGTCAATCGGATCTGATGATTGTGGCGGGCACCCTGACCAACAAAATGGCACCGGCGCTGCGCAAGGTTTATGACCAGATGCCGGAACCGCGGTATGTGATCTCTATGGGGTCCTGTGCCAACGGCGGCGGGTATTACCACTATTCCTATTCCGTTGTGCGTGGCTGTGACCGAATCGTTCCGGTGGACGTTTACGTTCCCGGTTGTCCACCATCGGCAGAGGCATTGCTTTATGGCATTTTGCAGCTGCAACGCAAAATCCGCCGGACCGGCACGATTGTAAGGTAGGTGTTATGACAGCAGCATTGCAAGAATTGGGTGAACGTCTGGCCGAAGGTAATTCGCAGGATGTTCTATCGGCTAGGGTCAACGCGGTCGGGGAGCTGGTCGTGATTGTGTCTCCGGCGGCATTGCCCCGTTTCATCGATTGTATCCGCACGGATCGGGAATGCCGGTTTTCAACGCTGATTGATATTACGGCGGTGGATTATCCGGATCGCGACAAGCGGTTCGAAATGGTTTACCATTTTCTGTCCATGTATTCCAATCAGCGTATCCGGATCAAATCCTGTGTGCGCGAAGGCGAGGATGTTCCGAGTATTACCCATATTCACCCGTCGGCGAATTGGTATGAACGTGAAATCTTTGATATGTACGGGATCCTGTTTTCAGGCCACCCTGATTTGCGCCGGATCCTGACGGATTACGGGTTCAAGGGCCATCCCCTGCGCAAGGATTTTCCAACCTCCGGCTATGTAGAGCTGCGCTATGACGAGGTCGAAAAGGCCTGTGTCTATGAGCCTGTAACGCTGACGCAGGAATTCCGCCAGTTTGATTTCATGTCCCCTTGGGAGGGCGCGGAATACATTCTGCCGGGTGACGACAAAGCGGAGGCGGGCAAGTGACAATCGCCTTTTGGTATTTGATTTCGGCGGCAGTCGTCATTGCCCCGTTTTACAAGCTGCTACCGGCAGCGGGTTATAGCAAATACCTGGCTTTTGGCGCGTTGATCCTGCCTGCGGGCGCTGTGATTTTGCTGTGGCTTCTGGCCTATGGCGACAAGTTGAAAGGGGCGAAAGAATGACTTTTGCATCTGGAATTTTGATCGGGGCAACCCTGTTGAGCGCGGCATTGGCGGCGTTTGCGGGCAAACCGAAACTGGCCAAACTGGCCGTGAGAGGGCGTAAATAATGGACGGTTCTTTTAACGACGCCAAAACGGACGAACAGAAAATCCGTAATTTCAATATCAACTTTGGCCCCCAGCATCCGGCGGCCCACGGGGTTTTGCGCCTTGTGCTGGAACTGGACGGGGAAATTGTTGAACGGGCTGATCCGCATATCGGGTTGCTGCATCGCGGTACTGAAAAGCTGATGGAGAGCCGCACCTATCTACAAAACCTGCCGTATTTCGACCGGCTGGATTATGTGGCCCCGATGAATCAGGAACATGCCTGGTGTCTGGCGATTGAAAAGCTGACCGGCACCGAGGTGCCGCGGCGCGGGTCTTTGATCCGGGTGCTGTTTTCGGAAATCGGCCGTATCCTGAACCATTTGCTGAACGTGACCACGCAGGCGCTGGATGTGGGGGCGCTGACGCCGCCGCTCTGGGGTTTTGAAGAGCGTGAAAAGCTGATGATCTTTTATGAACGCGCCTGTGGTGCGCGGTTGCACGCGAATTATTTCCGCCCCGGCGGTGTGCATCAGGATCTGCCGCAAAAGCTGCTCGATGATATCGACGCCTGGGCCGATGCCTTTCCCGGTGTTCTGGATGACATCGACGGGCTGCTGACCGAAAACCGCATCTTCAAACAGCGCAATGTGGATATCTGCATTGTGTCCGAACAGGAAGCGCTGGAATGGGGCTTTAGCGGTGTGATGGTGCGTGGCTCCGGCATGGCATGGGATTTGCGCCGCGCGCAGCCCTATGAATGTTATGACGAGTTTGATTTCCAGATTCCCGTGGGCAAAAACGGCGATTGTTTTGACCGTTATTTGTGCCGGATGCAGGAAATGCGCGAAAGCGTGAAAATCATCCATCAGGCGATTGCCAAGCTGAATGCCCCAGAGGGCAAAGGCGATGTTCTGTCCCGGGGCAAGCTGACGCCGCCAAAGCGGGCGGACATGAAAACCAACATGGAATCCCTGATCCATCACTTCAAGCTTTACACCGAAGGGTTCCACGTTCCCGCCGGCGAAGTTTACGCCAGCATCGAGGCCCCCAAAG
>JALWOO010000004.1 GCA_027083485.1 Amylibacter sp.
GTTTTGTACGCGCCCAGTTTCCCGCCTTTAGCGAGCCATCCCTGCAAGGGCAGGCTTTCTTTGAAAATGCGGGTGGCTCTTATACCTGCCAACAGGTGATCGACCGCCTGTTCCGGTTTTATCGCGAACGCAAGATGCAGCCCTATTATCCGGCGAAACCCTCGACCCTTGGCGGGCTGGAAATGGACGAAGCCCGCCTGCGATTGGCGCAATTGATGGGGGTGGAAACCGACGAACTGTCCTTTGGGCCGTCGACCACGCAAAACACCTATGTTCTGGCACAGGCGGTGGGCCAATGGGCCAAACCGGGCGACGCCATCATTGTCACCAATCAGGACCACGAGGCCAACACCGGCCCATGGCGGCGGCTGGCGGATCGCGGCATAGAGGTGCGCGAATGGCAGATTGACCCCGATACCGGCCATCTGCCGCTTGACGGGCTGAAATCCCTGCTGGATGACAAGGTCAAAATGGTCTGCTTTCCCCATTGCTCCAATGTGGTGGGTGAAATCAATCCGGTGGCTGAAATCTGCGCGATGATAACCGATGCAGGGGCCTATTCCTGTGTGGACGGCGTCAGCTATGCGCCGCATGGCATCCCGAATGTGGACAAACTCGGAGCCGATATCTATCTCTTCTCTGCCTATAAAACCTATGGCCCGCATCAGGGGATCATGGCGATCCGGCGCGAGATCGGCTATATTCTGCCCAATCAGGGCCACTTCTTTAACGGTGACACCCTGTATCAACGCTTCACCCCCGCCGGACCCGACCACGCCCAAGTCGCCGCCAGTGCAGGCATGGCCGATTATGCAGAGGTGCTCTATGACCACCACTTTAGCGCCCCCGCCAGCCTTACCGCCAAAGGCGAAGCCGTGCACGAACTGATGCGCACACAGGAAATCAAACTGCTGCAACCGCTGCTGGATTACCTGTCGGAAAAAAACTCCGTGCGCCTGCTTGGCCCGACGCAAGCCGAAATCAAGGCCCCGACCGTTGCCCTTGTCGGTCAGCGTCCCGGCTCGGAGCTGTCTGCCGAACTTGCCACAATGGGCATCATGTCCGGCGATGGCCATTTCTACGGCCTGCGCTGTATGCAGGCCCAGGGCGTCGACATAGACCACGGTGCTTTGCGCCTGAGCTTTGTTCATTACACCACCAAAGACGAAGTCGATAAACTGCTGGAGGCGCTCGATCGGGTCCTGTAACACGCCCCACCCCATTTCCATTTTCCCCAAATATCCCGGGGGAAAGGCCCAAAGGGCCTTGGGGGCAGCGCCCCCCCTTGGCACATCAATCTTCATAGGCTAGGCTGATCCCGAATGATACAGGGGCCGCTTATGAAGACTCTGACATCAACCAAAGGCCAAACCGGCCTGCCAAGATACTTCCGGCAGGCCTTTGCCGTGTTGCGCCGCATCCGCAAAGGGACTCTTGAAATCAACCTGCCGGACGGGCGGGTGTTTCGCGTGCAAGGGCCGGAACCCGGCCCGCTTGGCCGGATTGATGTAAACCGTCCAGAGGTCTTTACCCGCCTGATCCGCGACGGTGACATGGGGTTTTCCGATGCCTATCTGGATGGCGATTGGGACAGTCCGGATTTGCAAGCCTTTCTGGATGTGGTGCTGTACAACAACAAGGAAATCGCCAAGGCCTATCCCGGCTCCGGCCTGCTGCGCGCCTATGAACGGCTGCGCCACTGGATGAACAGCAACACCAAGAAACAGGCGCAGAAGAACATTTCCTATCATTATGATCTGGGCAATGATTTTTACCGGCTGTGGCTGGATGAAACCATGACCTATTCTTCGGCGCTGTTTGAAACCGGTCAGGAGGATCTTGCCAAGGCCCAAACCGCCAAATATGCCAGCCTGTGTGAGGCGATGAACATCCGCGAGGGCGACCACCTGTTGGAAATCGGCTGTGGCTGGGGCGGGTTTGCCGAATATGCCGCCCGCACCTATGGGGCAAAACTGACCTGTTTGACGCTGTCGCGCGAACAGCAGGCCTTCGCACAGGAGCGCATGTTCAAGGCCGGCCTGTCCGAACAGGTGGACATATGCCTGCGCGATTACCGCGATGAACACGGCCAATACGATGGCATTGCCTCGATTGAAATGTTCGAGGCCGTGGGCGAAAAATACTGGCCTGCCTATTTCAAGGTCGTCCATGACAGCCTGAAACCGGGCAAGAACGCCTGTTTGCAGGTGATCACCATGGCCAACGAGCTTTTCCCCGCCTATCGCAAGAAGGTCGATTTCATCCAGAAACACATTTTCCCCGGCGGTATGCTGCCCAGTCCGGCTGCTTTGCACGAGCAAATCAACCTATCGGGGTTGTCTTTTGTGGGGAGTCGTGAATTCGGTGAAAGTTATTCCCTTACATTGCGTCGCTGGTATGAAAGCTTTAATACCCAATGGAATAATATTGCGGCGATGGGA
>JALWOO010000005.1 GCA_027083485.1 Amylibacter sp.
GCTTCGACCGTACCGGCAAAATCAATCCCCGGTATGTGCGGATAATTGCGCACCAGCCCGCCGCCCGGCCCGATGCACAGACCGTCCTTGTAGTTCACGGTGGAATAGTCCACCGCCACGGTCACGTCACCGGCAGGCAGGTCGTCGGTTGTGATCTGTTCCACGGCAGCAGAGGTTTTGTCTTCGTCGTTCTTGCGAACCATCAATGCGTTGAATGTCATGGGGTTATCCTTTCATGGCCTCATCCTCGGGGAGGAAGGGCAAATCGGTTGCGGTAGGTTTGGCACCGGCGGCGGTCAGCATGGCATGGACCTGCCCGCGGTGGTGGGTTTGGTGGTTGAACAGATGGGTGACCAACTGGCCGTGCGGATGAACCATGGCGGTTGTCTTGCCCATGGGGAACCATTTGAAATCACCGGCCAAATCTTTGGCAGTAAGCCGACCGGCCCAATCAATAATCCGCGCATCCGCCGTGACGCGCGCCTGTTTCAGCGCCGCCCAATCGGGGATCATGGCGGCACTCTGCGCAATGCCAACGGCGGGGGCCTCCCAATTATCAAAGCGGCTCATCCACGCGGTATCCCCCCAGAGGATATGGGTCAGCGTTTCATGGATGGAGCCAAAAAACGCCCCCCGATCCAGACGCCGCGCGCCATCATCCAGCGTATCCGCCGCCCCGTACAGGTTGCGGTTTTGCCACCGGTTATAGCGCGCCATCATTTGCACATAGGCAGGCGTAATCATTCGCCGTACCCTTTGGGGATGCGCACAGCCGGCAGGCCTTCTGCACGTTTTTGCAAGGCGCGACCGATCACAACACGGCTGATTTCGGTGGTGCCATCCACGATCCGCAGCATCTGTGACAGGCGCGACAGGCGGTCCATGCCGTATTCCTGCAACAAGCCGCTGCCCCCCATCACCTGCGTACAGGTGTTGGCGGCGCGCACGGCCGCATCGGGCACAAAGCGTTTCGCATGAGCCGCCATCACCGGCCCTTCCGGTGTGCCCAGCGCATTGGCGGCGGCGCGATACAACAGGCGCGAGACCTCCAGATCCGTGGCCACATCGCCCAGCATCCACTGGATGCCGTCCAGATCAAGGTTCTTGCCACCAAACATCTTGCGATCCCGCGCATAGGCCAGCGCCGTATCCAGCGCGCTCTCGATCAGACCACAACAGCCCGACGCAATCGACACCCGCGCAATATCAATCGCCATCAGCGAGCCTTGCAGCCCCTGCCCGATCGGCAGGATGATGTTGTCTTCGGAGACCACCACATCCTTGAAATACATTTCCGACAGCGGCAGGAAATTGTAGGACGCCGTGTCATAACGCGGCCCGAATGTCAGCCCGTCGGCATCCTTGGGAATGGCAATCATCGCCATATCCTTGTGGCCCGGTTTGTCGCTGGTTTTCACCACGGTGAAATAATAATCCGCCTCGCCCGCCAGCGACACCCATGCCTTGGCCCCGTTGATGGTCCATGTGCCATCCCCGTTGATTTTGGCCCGTGTATACATAGTGCCCGCGTCAGACCCTGATTGCGGCTCGGTAATGGCGAAATTGGCCAGCATTTCGCCAGAGGTCAGTTTTTTCGCCACCTTTTCCTTGAAAGCATCGGTGCCGAAACCGCAACAGGCATAGGTGCAGATGTTGTGCATGGACAAGGCAAAGGCATAGGCCCCGTCCCCTTTGCCCAGTTCTTCGTAAACACGAATACCATCGCCCAGCGACAACCCCTGTCCACCCCATTCCGTCGGCGCATAAAGGCCGGTCAGCCCCAACGCCGCCGCCTGATCCGATGCCGCGCGCGGCCAGACGCCCGCCTTGTTCCAGGCGTCCACATTGGGTTTGATGACCGCGTCACAATGGGATTTTGCGCGGGCCAGAATGGTATCAATCGGGTTTTCCATGGGGGTTCCTCTTGCAGAATACGGGGCTTTCCTTGCACGGTGAAGGCCGTTAATGTAATTGTCTGACAATTAAATGTCTGACATTTGAAACCGAGTCAAACAGAAAGTGCGCCGCGATGAAATACCAGCTGGATCAGGATCGGGAACTGTCGGCCCAGATCGCCGGTGAAATCCGTTCCGCCATCATCAGCGGCAAGCTGATCGTCAACACCCGCCTGCCCGCCGAAAGCGAGCTTTGCGAGCGTTTCAACGTGTCCCGCTCGACCGTGCGCGAAGCCCTGAAACGGCTGGCGGCGCAAAACCTGATCCGTACCACCCGCGGGGCCACCGGCGGGGCCTTTGTCAACCGATTGTCCTATCAGGATGCCTATAGCCAGCAGATCACCACCTCGACCTTGCTGCTGTCCATGAACGAGGTCAGCTTTGAAACCGCCTGCGAGGCCCGCTTTGCCCTTGAACGCGCCTGCATCCCGCTGGCGGCCGAACGCCGGCAGCCCGACCACCTGGCCGCCATGCGCGCCGAAATC
>JALWOO010000006.1 GCA_027083485.1 Amylibacter sp.
GCGATAGCAATGGCGGCACAAGCACCGCGACGGCAACAATCAACGTGGCGGGGATTACCGATAACCGCGCACCTGTGGCGGTGAACGATAATCTGGATGTGGGGACCCAGCAGGTGCTGGATTTTGGCAACCTCGCCTTTCACGTCAATTTGCCGGACGGGTACGGGGGCTTCAATTGGAGATCTGCCCTGACAGCGGGAAATTGGAACACCCCTCAGACAGATATTTCCAGCTGGTGGAACACCATCACCAACGGCAACGCCGTGATTCACAATCACGCCGCCGCAAAATATTCGGAAATAGCCACGTCGGACGGGTCTGCAGTCAATTTTGAATCCTTTGACATCCGGGCTGCATATTACTCAGGGGCTGTGAATGTAATCGGTATGCGCAACGGGATTCAGGTGGCGGCAACCACGATCAATCTGACCACCGTCAGCCAGCATATCAATCTGGGCTTTGATAATGTGGATACGCTGAAAATCACCACTGTCAGCGGTCAAATCAACACTCCGGCCGGCCTTTCCAATATCTGGCTGATCGACAATCTCGTATCAAATACGGGTATCCCGGTTGCGATGCGCACCGAAGACAGCATGATCATTATTTCCGAAGCGGATCTTTTGGCCAATGACACCGATCCTGACGGAGACCCGCTGAGCATCGTTTCCTATTCGGCCACCACGGCGCAAGGAGCAACTGTCCAGTTCGGGTTGGGTGGTCTTCAGATCGATGCAACCAGTTCCGCCGCGCTCAATGCGCTGGCTGTGGGACAAAGCGTGGTGGACACCTTTACCTACACCATTTCCGACGGGCAGGGTGGCACCAGCACAGCCACGGCCAGCCTGACCATCAACGGGGTGAATGACGGGCCGGTCGCGGTCGCGGATTTGGCGGTGATTTCTTCAAACACTCCGACCACCGTGGATGTTCTGGCCAATGACACCGATGCGGATTTGATCGACACCCATACGCTGGACTCGGTAAGCATTGCTTCGGGGCTGGGCACGGTTTCCATTGTGAACAACCAGCTGGTTTACGATCCGGGTACGGCCTATGCAGGGAGCACAACACCGCAAGTGATCACAGTGCAATACACCATGTCCGACAATAACGGGGCGTCCAGCTCTGCGACAGCCGACCTGGTTATTCCAACCGCCACATCGACGGCTGTGACCCTTACTAACGGCGTTGACGGCTTCAACGGGGGGGCCGCAAATCAGGTGGTTTATGCGCTGGATGGGGACGATTGGATCAATGGTGGCAGCTCGTATGCTTATGCCAATGCCTATACCCCGACTGCCGAAGGAAATGATATATTGTTCGGGGGTGCCGGTAACGACCACTTGAACGGGGATTCAGATTATGTTTCAGCAGATGCAGGCTATCTGACTCAACAGAGCGTTTATACCACAGGAAATGATGCTCTCTTTGGCGGGGAAGGCAATGATAACATTTCCGGCGATAACCGCCAAATGCTGTCGTCCTCTACCAATCCGGCTGTCACTTTGGATCTGGTGGTTAACAACGGAGATGATGTCATCCACGCAGGAAATGGTTTTGATAATGTGAGTGGAGATATCCGCCAAATGGTGTTTTACATCACCAAAGGGAGTGTCGATATGACAGGCGGAATGGACACCATAACCGGCGGGGCAGACAACGACAACCTGTTCGGAGATTCAAGTAACCTTGTTGTAGGGCACACAGGAACGAGCCGCACATTCAACTATACCGGAGGCGCAGATTCCCTTGATGGTGGGAGTGGCAATGATGTTGTCGTGGGTGATTTGTATGGACTGAATATTACCCAAAGCGGCGGTGCCCAGAACATTCTTGGCGGCAATGATATCATGAACGGGGGAACCGGAAATGATACCCTTATTGGTGATATCAGCTATATGTATGCCTATGGCAGCACGACCACTATCACCGGAGGGAATGATGTCATAAATGGCGGCAGCGGAGATGATACAATCAAAGGGGACTTTGGGTACATATCTACCATAGGCAATGTTGCCCAGATAGTTAACGGTAACGATACCATCACCGGCGGGACGGGGAATGATCAGCTCTGGGGGGATGACTCCTCTTTCGGTTTCCCCAACACCTTTGCTGTTGGTGCCGATGTGTTCCAGTTCTCGCTGGGCGATGGCAATGACGTTATCCATGATTTTGACAACGGTCTCGACAAAATCCGCATCCAGTCATTCCTTACCCAGTCCATTGCCGATCTGACAATTACGGCTGCAGCAACACCCGGAAACGTTGTGATCGGATATGGTCTGGCCGGTGACAGTATCGAGCTTGTTGGTATGACTGTTGCCGACATTGATGCCAGTGACTTCTTGTTTGCATAACTGGAAGCCTTGCCAAGCTGCTCGTGCAACACTGTTTGCGCTGGCAGTTTGACAGGCTTTTGATAGAGCTACCCGACCCAACGAATAACTGGATTCGTTGCGTGCTTGATTAAAGAATTTTGCGTTAAATCTGAAACACCTAACGCGTTGAAATCCGGGATATCAACGCGTTAGGTGATACATTATGCCTCTCGGAAAATGCGAAATGCTCTAGGGTCAGGACCTATTAATCCTGCACCGCTGGCGTAAACTCCCCGAAATATCAGGGGTTTGGGGCGCGCCGGACAGGGTGATGCCCTTTTCCAGCGACCTAGGCCGCTGAGATGAAGGGGAGTTTACGCCAGCGGTGCAGGATTAATAGGTCCTGACCCTAGCAACAATTACAGAATGCGGGCGTAGCGGTGATATCGGGGCCAGCAAGAGCACCGGTTTTTCACGCTGCCTGAGAGCTTTCTGCACAGGGGGTTTCAATCAGATCAAAATCCACAAAGAACTCGGTGCCGTTTTCTGCGTCACTGATAAAGTCGATCGTGCCACCGTGGGATTCAACCATCATTTTAACGATGCTTAAGCCCAATCCGGTCCCTGCCTTGCCGCGTTGATCCGATGAATCGGCCTGAGTGAATTTGTCAAAAATTGTCGCTTGGGCTTCCTCGGGAATACCGCAACCTTGGTCTTTTACAGACAGGCGGACCTTGTCTGCCGAAGGCACAATCGAAATCTTGATTTCATCGTTTTCATTGGAAAACTTAGCCGCATTTGACATCAGATTAGCCAATACCTGCATAAGCCGGTCATAATCTCCTGAAATCCAGGCCGGGCTTTCGGTGCCTTTTGCAATAAATTTCACATGATGGGTTTCTGCATAACCTTTGTTTGCCGACAGGGAATCCTCAACCACCTGGCTAAGGTCTACCGGAGCAAAGACATATTCCATTTTCCCGGCCTCGGCCTTCTCCATATCCAGAATATCGTTGATCAAGCGCTCCAAACGGCTGCTGTTCTTGAGGGCCATAGAAACAAGATCGCCCATTTTAGGCGGGATGTCCCCCAAAACTCCGGCATCAATAATCCCGAGCGCCCCTTTGATAGAGGTCAGTGGCGTCCGTAATTCGTGGCTGACAGTGGCAATGAATTCGGATTTTGCCTTATCTGCTGCCAGCTGTTCGGAAATGTCACTGGCGATCAATACAAACTGTTTCGTACTATCGGCCGCTTCAATAATTTGTAGCGAGATTTTCACTGGTCGCCCGATCTTGTTGATCGAATTATAGTCGATCTGCCTTTTCCGCCCCTCCAAGAGGTCCTTGGCCCGCTCAAGAAAGGTCTCGCGATTGAAAGAGTCCGCAAAATCCTTGAATGTCAGCCCAATATAACCTGCCTCGCCAACACCTGTGACATCCTTGGCCATATTGTTCATATAGGTCAGCTTCAGCGTATCCGGATAGAACATATAGATTTCGTCCTGACTCTGGTCGAGAGTCTTTTTGAACTTCTTGATTTCGCTTTCGGCCTTGTTCCGTTCGGTAATGTCGCGTGCTGTCACGGCATACCAGGGGTCGCTATTGTCCGGGTGGAATAATTCCACAATGACCTCGGCAGGGTTTCCGTTCAGCCCAACAGTTGTCACTGTGACGGATCGTTTGGTACCGTAGACCAGTGGTGCAACCAGGGTTCGAAACCGTGCTTCACTAAACACCGGGATAATATCTTCCGGGGTTTTATGGTTATAGTCGGCTTCATCCCACCCGGTCTGAAGCTTGGCTTCTTCATTCAGAAACAGGAATTCCAGCGTATCCGGTTTGAACATGAACACAGCATCCGACGTTGAATCCAGCGTGGCCTTGAACCGTTCCAGCAATCCTTCGGCTTCCCGACGGGCAGAAATGTCGCTGACAAAAGCAATAAACCGGGGTGATTGGTCATCCAGATGGATCAGCTGAATGAAGACTTCTTCATAGGTGCGATTGCCATTTTCCAGGGTTTCCTTTGTTTCATAGCGAACAGAATCGGTTTCCCCGTCAAGCAAAGGCTGCAAGCGCGCCCGGAACTTTGCTTCATTGAGTTTGGGCATAATATCCATGGGCGTTTTGCCGCAAATTTCATCTGCTGACATACCTACACCCTCTAAAGCGGCCTGATTGGCATAGAAAAGTTTGAGGTTTTCCGGATCGAACATGTAAATTTCCGAGGCAACCCGTTCCAAAGTAGATTTGAACTGGTTCAGCTCTTTTTCAGCAAGCAATTGATCGCTAATGTCGCGTACAACATAAATGGAGCCGCTAACCGTTTGCTGGCTGTCGCGCAGCAAGGCACCGGAATAATTGACGGGAATATGATCGCCTTCATTGTTTATTACCCAATGACGGGTATCAGACGCCGCATTGGTTTGAATATCCATTTCCGATAAGAACCCGAAATCCCGCGAAATTTGTTCCGGCAGTTTTTGAAAGCTGCTTTCGGTGTGATTTGCGCCGTTTGCCTCTTGGATTACGCACATATACCCAAGGTGCTCTTCTGTCCCGATGGCCAGAACCGCAAGGGTGATTTGCGCAGAGCTGCCATCCTTGCGCACAATAGAAAATGCCCGCCCTTCATCAATCGTGGCCATACCGCTGCCGGCCTTGAAGTTCTTCATTCCCTCAATATGCTTTTCGCGTTTGTCTTCAGGAATAAGTTTAACAACATTCTGTTGTACCAATTCATCAGGATCATACCCAGTCAGGCTGGCGGCACTGTCATTGACGGCGACGATCACACCCTCTGTATCAAGCAAAATAACCGGTTGACTGCTTTGGTTTATGACTTCGGTACAATTTCCCGATACCGCACAGGCAGTTTCCAAAACCGACTGGATAGACGCCAGGTTTTCCTGTGTCCCTTGCTCGGAAGTCTGGCCAAAGAACGTCTGTAGTTTCTTGCCGATCAATTCTCCGGCTTTGATACCCAACAGTTTTTCGGCGGCCGGATTGGCCATACGGATTACGCCTTGAGCATCGGTTTCAAAAAGAGCCTCGCGCATGGAACGAATAATGTTTTGTGTTTGTTTGTTGGCTGCACTCAACTGGAGCCGTGCTTCTCTGCGTTCAAGCGCTGCGTTTTGGAAAACCCTAACGGAACCAATGACCTGATTGATTTCCTGCTGATAATTCGAAGCCGGAATTGGTGCCTCCAGATCTCCATCTGCAAGCCGGACCATGGTTTCACTCACCTCCATCAACGGTTGAGTGATTTGGGCACTGATACGTCGGCTCAACCAAAAAACAACCAAACCGACAACCAGCGTCACAAAGAATACATAGATGGCGAATATCTGATTTTTCTCCAGTCCGGTCGTGGCCGCTTCGGTTGTGAATGTACTATAGCGTGCCAATTCATCACTGAATTCCAAAGAGAGCTGTGTGGAGAGAGTCTCGACCTTTTCGCGATCTTTGCGCAGGTCTTTGTCCAGGTCTACCAGATTGAAAAAGGCGTCAGCGTAATTTGAAAGCGCTGTTTGGATAATTTCCCGGACTTCATCGGTGTATTGGGTTTTGGCAATGGAAGTTTTGATTTTTTCCAGCTCGGCCTGCCATTGTTCAAAAAACTGTTCATTTTGGCCAAGTATATAAAGACGTTCCACATTGCGCAGTTTGAAAAATTCCTTGCGTGTTTCATCGTTATTCAACCAATGCTCAACAACCTCGGCAGAAAGTGCGATCTTCCCCCTAAGTCCACTGTTTTCCGTATACCCAATTTGGGAAATTTCCGCTTCTATATCCTTGAATTCACGTGCGTAAGTCTGAACTTCGGTAAGCCATTTTTTTGCCTTTACCTGCAATTCCGGTGCAAGCTCCTGTGCATTAAGCCATTTGAGATCTTTATAGAATTTGTCCAGAATTTGATGGTGGAGAAGAACATATTCAAACTTTGGATGCAGCAGAAAGTCTTTCTCCGCATAGCGTGCTGAATTAATTCCAACCTCAACTTCGCGAATTTTATTTAACAATACTAAATTGTTAATTGCAGTTTGACTGTTCTTTTTCTGTATTCCCAGACCGATCATTACAATTACGAGAACAATCAAAAACCCGATAAGAGCAATAAACGGGGCCATCAGTATTTGGGTCCGTATGCTTTTTCCACGATCCATTGTATGCTCTCCGCTCATTACTCAATTAATAAAACGCCCGAAATTGCTTGGATTTGAGCATTCGGTCATTTCCATATTGGCTACAATACAGACTTTTGGGGCGTAATTATGGCAAAAAATATCATCTATTAGTTGTACCTGTAGATAATTTGTTACTTCTTTCTTTCCTTAACTGTCATTTTGGCAAAAGAAATCTGTTCCAAACTGGCGCAAGATCAGGAGCATTCATCAAGGTGAAGAGCTGTATGATCTTGTCTATACCGTCCAGTTGGTATAGTTAACGGCCAAATATCAGCACCCGGGATACTGAAATGGTCGCCATATCAACAAAAGACAGGATCATTGCCGCAGCAATGGATATCACCCAGACCAAAGGGGCTAGGCATCTGACCATTGATGCTGTGACCGTAAAGTCAGGCCTGAGCAAAGGCGGTGTGCTCTATCATTTTCCGTCAAAAGCAGCTTTGCTGGATGGATTGATAAATCAGGCTGTCTTGCAGTTTCGTGCGCAAATCCAGTCATATCGGGATAATCTGGCCGGGGCACCAAACCCGACTTTGCAGGCACTGGTACAATGGCTCACGGCCATTCTGGATCAAGAGCAATCTCTGCCCACGGCTTTGTTGGCCGCAAGTGCAGAAGATCCCGAAATGTTGAAACCGGTGCGTGATGCATTCGATGATTTGTGGCGGAAGATACATGCAGAGGCCACCGATCAATCAACCGTTCTGGTTATTTGGTGCGCCCTGAGCGGGATCCATTATCTTGAAATGTTTCGGCTGGCCCCTGACGGGACGGCGCAACTGCGTGAGTGTCTCACGCAAATTACGTCGATGCTGAAATATTTGCCGGAGGAGAAAAATGCCAATGCTGTTTAATTTTGCCCATCTGGTTCGGAGGGGGCAACCGGTTATGCTTGCGATTCTGGTTGCTGCAAGTATTTCAACGCCGGGCAATGCCGGCACTCCGTTGCTTGTGAGTGCAGTGCAGGTGCAATCAAAACCCGCTACCGAAACTTTTTCGCTTTCCGGAGAAATTGTCGCGCGTGATGCGGTCGGTTTGTCTTTCCCCATGGGGGGGCGGATCCTTTCGGTGACGGTGCGCGAAGGAGACAAGGTCGAACAAGGCCAGATTTTGGCACAACTGGAATCAGTGCAACAGGAACAGACGCTGCTCAGTGCCGAAGCGGCTGTAACCGCGGCCAAAGCCGATTTGCGGCAAGCCGAGGAAGAATTCAAACGTCAGGAAGCGTTTCTGGAACGCGGTGCCACAACCCGTATCCGCCGTGATGAATCCCAGCGTTTGTACTTTATCAGCAAAGCCAACGTCGAGCGGGCAGCAGCAGAGTTGAATCGCGCCCGTAAAGCCTATGACGATACCTTTTTGCGCGCTCCGCAAACCGGCGTGATTATTGATCGTCTGGCGGACCCCGGCGAGGTGCTTTCTGCTGCCCATCCGGTATTGGAACTGGCATTGGGAGAAGCAATTGATGCGGTGTTCAATGTTCCTGAATTGATGCCGGCAAAACTGCCGGATGATTTTACCGTATCGCTTGCATTGATTGAAAACCCGAAGGTAAAATTTGCCGGGAAAATTCGCAAAATATCCCCTTTGGTAAATGCAAAAAGTGGCACAGTCGAGGTCAGCGTCGGTGTTGACAATCCGCCTGCGGGGGTCCGCTTTGGCGATGCGGTGCGGGCAATAATTACCCGTCCTGTACCGCCACGAATGACCATCCCTTATACAGCATTGGTTGCCTATAAAGAAGGCACGGCAGTGTGGGTTATTGACCCCGCAACTCTTTCGGTCACTCTGGCTCCAATCAAGCTGGCGAAACATCTGGACGGTCTGGTCATTGTTTCAGATGGCCTTGCAGAATCCACATTGATTGCAACCAGCGGTGCCCAGTTGCTCTATCAAGGCCGGTCTGTAAAATTGAAGGAAGGCAAATGATGCGGTTGTTATTACTCATTGCTCCGGTGCTGTTCATCTCGATGTCTGCGGTCGCGGCAGAGGATGAGGCCGAACCACACAAAATGCTGCCGCGACCTGTTGTCAGCGAAATTACCGGTAAAAACATAGCTGCTGCACGCGGATATCTGGGGACCGTAACGGCCAGGGTCGAGGTTGATCTGGGTGTCCCGATCTCGGGTATTATTGCAAGCCGTCCTGTCAAGCTTGGCGATACCGTCAAACGCGGTGACATTATTGCACAAATTAACCCTGAAACGCTTAAAGCCGCCGTTTGGGCCGCCCGCGCCGGTATCATTGTTGCAGAACAGCAGCTGAATTCGGCGCAAGCTTTGCTGGAGCGGGAGAAAACCCTGTTTAAACGTGGTGTGGAAAGCAAAGCCAGATTGCAAGATGCCGAGCGCGGCTTTGCCGCAGCGAAAGCGCGTTTGGATCAGGCACGCGCAACACTGGCACGGGCCGAGGATACACTGGAATCCTCGGTACTGCGCGCCCCGCAAAACGGTATTATCATTGCAACACTGGTGGAGGCCGGTGCCGCGATTTCGGCAGGTCAGCCCATTGTCAGGCTGGCGGGCACAGATGCCCGTGAACTGGTAGTTGATCTCAGTGAAACCAATCTGGCCTTGTTGCCGCAAGACGTGGAATTCAGCACACATCTTCTGGCGGTTCCCGATACCAATGCCAAGGCGCGTTTGCGCTCCATTGATCCAGTCGCGGATCAGCGGACCAGAACAAGGCGCGTGCATTTCCTGTTGACCAATCCGCCTGCGGAGTACCGGATCGGCGCCTTGGCCCGTATTCTGCCACCGCCGCATGGTGGCGGGACTCTCACTGTTCCCGTTTCGGCCCTGTTAATACAAAACGGACAGGCCCGGGTGTGGCGCATATCCCCCAAAGACAGGGCGGTATCCTCTGTTCCCGTGGTGACAGGGGCGCAACTGGGGCAACGGGTGGTGGTCCTGTCGGGTCTGGAGCCGGGTCAGGAAATTGTCACCAAAGGTATACATTCACTTAAGGACGGGCAGATTGTTGGCCCGCGTGTGGTTCAATGAACAACCGTTTCAACCTGTCGGACTGGGCGTTAAAGCACCGGTCATTCGTCTGGTATCTGATGGTCCTTTGCATGGTTGCAGGGGCATTTTCCTATGTGAATATCGGTCGCGAAGAGGATCCGGATTTCACCATTAAAACCATGGTCATTTCTGCCGCCTTACCGGGTGCGACCGTGCGGGAAACTCTGGATCAGGTCACCGACCGCATAGAAAAGAA
>JALWOO010000007.1 GCA_027083485.1 Amylibacter sp.
GCGATCACGCTGACGATATCCGGCGATTGCCCGGATTGCGAGATGCCGATCACCAGGGCGCGGGCGAGACTCGGCGGCGTCCCGTAGCGGCTGAAGAGCGAGGGAGCGGCCAGGGCGATGGGCAACCGGTTGACCGATCCCCACAGATACTTGGCGTAAAGCCCGGCGTGATCCGAAGTCCCCCGCGCGGCCAAAAATACGTAATCAAACGACTGCGCCTTGAGTGCGGCGGCGATCTCTTGTACGCGCGGCCATTGTTCGGTGAGCAGGCGGTTCAAAACGACCGGTTGCTCGGCGATCTCATCTTTCAGACTCATACTATAGCCTCCTTATAGGATTTCAGATGAAAACTGCTTGTGCTGAAAAATCACCCGTAGAAAATTGTACCCCACTTCGCATTACGAGGGACATTGGGCCGAGAGCAAGAATTCAAACAACTCTTTCTTGGAATTGCGCTTCCGCAGCCGCTCAATCTTCACATTTTCAAATCCGGCGTCTTGCATCAGGTGCGCATAGATGGCTTCTACCGGCACTAAGGTATCGTAGAACTTTGAGTTTCCTACGATGTAGTAGAGCCGCGCTCCACCGGCCAAGGAAGAACGCAGATTTTGGAAATGTGTCAGCATATCCAGGAAGTACCGTTGCACATATTTGGAAAGTATCTCACTGTGCGCGGCGATGGCGGAGAGCATGTCCTTGAACCCAGGGTAGGAGATGCGCTTTCCGTTGGGCTGCCAGTGATTCAAGCGACTGGTGGCGATTCCCCAAGTGCCGCCGATGGCTTGCCAATCGAGTTCCCCTGCTTCGCGTGCTTCCTTTAAGTATCCCAGCCAGTACATGTAAGGCCGCAACTCGCGAATGTAACTCATCCGATTCGGGTAAGGCGGCGAGGTGATCACGCAATCGTAAGCCGGTTGCGCCGGGGGCGGCGCGTGACGAGAGTCCGCTTGCACCACATGCACCGGAGTACGCGGGCGCGGTTCTGCGGTAGCCGTGAGTTGTTGGACCATCTCACGGAAGTGCTGAAGCATTAACTGCGGCGTAGCGAACAAATTGGGCTGCACCGCCTCGGCCTTGAAGGACATAGATTGATGGTTGAAGGACGCATTGGACCAGTGGATGACTAGCTGACAAAACGCCACCAGCAAAAGATCTTTGACCGGTGTGGGGCGGGGGAATTGTCGGCGCAGCTCGTGGTAAATCTGAGCCAGTACCTGTCGCCGCTCTTCGGGCCACCAGCGATGGATGTTGCGGATCGGCGGATACCACAGATCATCAGTGGGCGGCTGGGCGGCTATCGAGCGGACGATCTGCTCCGCGCCGTTGCGCACTTGCTCCAGTTGTGCCGCCGTGTAGGCGACGGTTTTGGTGCGTGTGAACCACACGAGGAAGGGATTGATGTCTATCAGCGTGCTGGGAATCCCGCGCTCCGCACAAACTAGCCCTGTGGTTCCACTTCCGGCGAAGGGATCGAGCACGTGATTGATTTTCGGCAGTTGGGCCAGGATTTGATGCACCACCTTCAGGGAATAAGCCGGAGTGAGCCTCAACCAGCCGTATCTGCCGCGTCCCCGGTTGTAACGGAACGTGAAATCCGCCCGCTGTTTAGTCATAGCCATCTTCCAGCACAAGTAAGAGATGCAAGATTTGAGTGATGGCATCCCGCAGATGCCCGGCATGGCGTTCAAAGAAAGCCGCCAGGTCGTAGCCGATGACGGTCCTCAAGAATGTGTAGGTAGAGTCCGTGGTCCGGCCTTGCGGGTAGCCTTGGAGAATGAGCCACTTCGCTTGCTCATACCGATCAACTATATCGCTGTCTATGCAGCCCAGGCCGATCTGGCGATAAATTGAGGTCAGTCCTCCGGCGATTCTGTGCGCCGAGTAGATCAAGGGATCGTTCAGCCCAAACCAGGAGTAAAACGGATCGTTCCCGTACAGTTGCTGAAACTCTTGCCAGGTAACTCGGTGCCCCTGGCCGAAAGCCGGACGATATGTGCGGCTTATTTGAATACGGCGGAGGATGATTTCAAGGTATTTCTGATCAGCATGGGCATCCATAAGCACTCCTGTGTCTAACTGACAGAGATTATAACCCAATCGCCGCACATAAGCGAGTGGTTCGGTAAAATCCGGCGTTCTGGATACAATACGGCGGTATCTGGAACGAATTTGTTTGTGGAGGCAGAGATGATGAAATCCCTACTGACGCTCACGCCGCGCGAGGATGCGTTGGCGAAGTTGCTGGCGGCGTTGCCCGACCGGCGCACTGCGGCGGAGACGCTCGCTACCAAGGAGGCGTTGGGGCGCGTGCTGGCGGAGGCGGTGACCGCGCCGCACGCGATGCCGCATTTCGCCCGCTCCACGGTGGACGGGTACGCGGTGCGGGCAGCGGATACGGTCGGCGCGCGTGAGTCGCTGCCGGCGCATCTGCGGG
>JALWOO010000008.1:0-7367 GCA_027083485.1 Amylibacter sp.
CGGGCCAAACACCCGCGCCATGGTGGTCAGCAGGTCATTGGCGATCTTGGAGCGTTCAAGGGTGATCCCCATCAACACGAACATCGCCACCGCCAGCAGGGTTTCAATCGACGCACCGGCAAACACCCGTTCGTTCATCCGGTTCACGATGAAAGACAGGTTCCGGTTCATCGCCCGCTCCCAACCGCCATCAAACAGGGGTTCCGTCAAAAGCGGCAAATCCGGATATCGGAAATGCGTAATGTCAAACGCGCCAACCCCCTGTTCGCGCAATGCCAAATAGGCCGCGGAGCTGGTGTCGATCACTTCTTTTGTCAGAATCCCCGCCGTATCCAGCCCGGCCAGAATGCCAAAGGCCATGGCCCCGGCCCCACCAATGGCAAAGGCCACCGGAAAGCCCGACATAATTGCCCCGAACAGGCAGGCGAAAACGATAATCAGGCCTATTTCTACGCCATCAAGTCCAAATAACATCTACCCGTTCCTCTAGTGAATTTCTGCGACAACTTCGGCGAGTTCATCGCCCAAGGGGTCTTTGTCAAAATATTTGTCCTGGCTTTCTTCGCCTTCCAGAAACTCCAGCAGGTTGCGATAGAAATACGCAAGACCAGAGATCAGCAGCAGGCCGGCAAAAGTCACCAGCAGAATTTTGAACAAGAAGTATCCGTCAAATCCGTTCGGCGAAAAGCCGATGGTTTCAACATTCCATTTCAGGATGCGCGCTTTGCGTTCCAGCAGCGTCAGCTTGTCCGTGGCGGAAATTTTCGGGGTCACCAGATGGCGCCACATAAAGAACCAGCCATACATCCAGATAACCGACATGGTCGGCACGATAAACAGCAAGGAGCCGATCATATCGACAACCCGTTTCGCCCGAAAGCTCATGCCCGCGTAAAACAGATCAACCCTCACATGACCGCGCTGCGCAAAAGTATAGGCACAACACAGGGCCACGATCAGCGCGTTGTAAAATTTCAATTCCTCGGCCCACCAGCTCACATCTTTGGTCACACCATAGCCAAAGGGCGACACTTCGATATAGGCGCGCAGGAAAATACGTTGCAGGAAAACAATCATGATCTGCTGCAACACCATCGCCAGCGCCGCCCAGGCAAAGAAACGCCCGGTCATGTTGTTGAACCCTTCAACGGCCCGCACAACCCCCCAAAGGAATTGTCGCCGCCACATGCCCACGGCAAGTATAATCAGAAAAACGGCGGCCAGCGCAAAAAAGGCCTCCTTGGATGCTCCGTAATAAATAAACCGGACAAGGGCCTTTTTGTCTGTCCAGTCAAGCCAGCTGGCCGGATGAGACAGCGCATAGGCCAGATTGTACACACCCATCCCCAACTGGGTCAAAACCCAGGTCAACGCATCTAGCATTTTGATAGTCCCCGCTCCATGGCCGCCCCGTTTCAGGCGGTTCCATCTGGATGCCCCCGATAGGGGAGCATCCGTTATTTAACAATATCAGGCGATTAGCCCAGAACGCGGTCGCGCTGCATACGATATGCACCGGCAGAACGGGTCAGCCAACCGGAGGATGCACGCATGGATTCCTGATAATCCTTCATGATTTCGGCAAACAGATCGTCGCCCATGAATTCTTCGGTAACCTTCTTGGAACCTTCACCGAATGCATCCCAAACACTGTCAGGGAATTCCAGCAGCTTCACGCCGCCAGCCTGCAAACGCTGCAATGCGGAACCGTTGTTCATCAGGAACTGGCTCAGGGACCACAGGTTGGTGTAACCGGCAGCGGCCTCGATGATTTTCTGGTGCGATTTGGACAGACCGTTGAATACGTCCAGATTGGTTGCCAGAGACAGACCGGCACCTGGCTCGTGGAAGCCGGCAGTGTAGAAGAACTTGGTGATCTCCTGAAAGCCTGCTTTTTCGTCAGCCCATGGGCCGATCCACTCGGTACCGTCCAGCGCGCCGGAAGAAAGAGCCTGATACACTTCGGAACCCGGAATGTTCTGAACAGACGCCCCCAGATACCCAAGAGCTTTACCGCCCAGACCAGGCATGCGGAATTTCAGACCGTTGAAATCCTCGGGGCCGTTGATTTCCTTGCGGAACCAGCCACCGGCCTGTGTACCGGTGTTCCCGGCGATAAAGGATTTCAGGCCGAAAATTTCGCCCAGTTCATCGTGATACTTGCGGCCATTGCCGTGATAGTACCAGTTATTCATTTCAGTCGCGGTCATCCCGAATGGAATGGCGGTGAAAAAGGCGAATGCCGGATGCTGGCTGATGAAATAGTAATCGGCAGCGTGATACATGTCGGCCTGACCGGAGGTCACAGCGTCAAATACTTCAAACGCACCAACGAGTTCGCCGGCAGCCTTGATTTCGATTTCCAGCGTGCCGTCAGACATGGTGTTGATCAGGTCGGCAGAATACTGAGCCGCATCAAAAACACCGGCAAGGCCACGGCCCCATGCGGTAACCATTGTCAGTTTTACTTTGCCCGAAGCGACAGCAGGTGCAGCCAGAGACGTTGCAGCAGCAGCAGTACCGCCCAGTGCAGTTGTTCTTAGAAATGAACGACGATCCATATAGTATTTCCTCCCATAAGCGCCCTGCCATTTTGGCACGGCGGATCTTTACGTGTGCGTAGATTAGCCCGAACGCATGCAATTAGCCAATACCGGATAACCCGTAGGCGCATGGCTTGATGCAATAATTTGACCTTTTGTACAAAATTCAGGCGCTTGACGCTGTGCTTGACCGGGATTTACGGTGCGCCAGCGTTTACAGCGCCTTCGGAGAATCAGTTGCGCAGGCTCATCACACGGATTTCACTCAGCTATGGCCAGAAGATTTTCTTGCTGGCGACCATCCCGCTCATTCTGGCGGCGGGGGCGATTGCTTTGGTAGTGAATTACCAGACCCACAAGCTGATTAACCATGAAATTGAAGCCCTTAAGTCCGAATTGATCGCCGCCAAAGAGGCCGAGATTTTGAACTACCTGTCCATTGCCAGAACCGCAATCGGCCCGATTTACGGGCGCGCCCTGCCCGATGACGAATCCGCCAAACTGCGCGTAACCCAGATCCTTTCATCGCTGCTCTATGGGCGCGACGGGTATTTTTTCGTGTTTGATTATGATGGCAATAATCTTGTGGCCCCGCGCCAAACCAACCTGATCGGTAAAAACTGGGCCGGCCTGCAAGACCAGAACGGCATGCATGTTGTCGATGAAATCATTCGAATCGGGCGCAATGGCGGGGGCTATTTACGGTTTGACTGGCCCAAACCCAGCACCGGTGAAATGGCGGAAATGGTGGCCTATGTGGTGGGGTTACAGGATTGGAAATGGGCGATTGGCACCGGTATTTTTATCGACGATGTCACCAACAACCTTGCTGTAACGCGGGCGCAAACCGGCAAACGGTTGCGCGCCACCTCTTATCAGATCATGGCGATTACCATGGCCGCACTGGTGCTGGTATTTTTGTCCGGCATGGTGCTGAATATCCGCGAGCGCCGTCTGGCGGACGCCAAGCTGAAAAAACTGACCCAAAGGGTTTTTGATACCCAGGAGGAAGAGCGCAGCCGTGTTGCGCGCGAATTGCACGATGGCATCAGCCAAATTCTGGTCGGGGTGCGCTATCTGCTGGAACTGGCCATCCGCCGGCAAAGCCAAGAAGACCCGCGCGCCCTGAACAGCATCACCAAAGCCCGCGACGACCTGAACGGGGCCATTGCCGAGGTGCGCCGCATCAGCCATGATTTGCGCCCCGGTGTGCTGGATGATCTGGGTCTGGCCCCTGCCCTGCGCACCCTGACCGAGGATTTCTCCAATCGCACCGGCATTCAGGTCCAGTTCGACACGGTGGTTTTCTCCAACCGGCTCGACAAGGAATCCAAAACCGCGCTCTATCGTGTGGCGCAAGAAGCCCTGACCAATATCGAACGCCACTCCCGCGCCACCCGCATTTCGCTGCAAGTCTATGGCAATCGGCGCGGCGCGAATTTGCGGATAGAGGACAACGGTATCGGCATGTCCTATCCACAGGTCGAACGCACGGCCACAGGCGGGCTGGGCCTGCGCAATATGCAGGAACGCATTGAAAACCTTGACGGTGAGCTGCGGATCACCTCCTCTGGTTCCGGCACCATTATCGATGTTAAACTACCGCTCAAGCATATGCTCAAAGCCCGGGAAACACTGGAAGAGGAAACCAAATGACGGCCCCAATTCGCATTATTATTGCCGATGACCACCCGTTGGTGACCGAAGGTATCAAAGGTATTCTGGAAAGCTTTGACCATATTGACGTGATCGCCACACTGGCCGATGGCAAACAGCTTGTGGACCGTTTTGAGGCCCTGAATGCCGATGTGATCCTGATGGATCTGAACATGCCGGTTCTGAACGGTTTGGGCGCAACAGAGATCATTCTGGAACGCTGCCCAGGCACCAAAATTCTGGTTTTATCCATGCATGACAGTCCGGAATATATTTCCACCGCCATGCGATACGGGGCCAAGGGCTATTTGCTCAAGGACATTCCGATTGATGAAATCGTGGAGGCCATAGAAAAGGTCCATGCCGGCGGCACCTATCTGTGCAACAGTTGTGCCCAGAAAATCGCACCCAATCCGGACGGGCGCGAACCCTTGACCGCGCGGGAGCAAACGATTTTGCTGGAGCTGGCCACAGGCAAAAGCAATAAACAGGTGGCGTTCGACCTTGATATTTCGGTGCGCACGGTGGAAACCCACCGCAAGAATATCAAACGCAAACTGGGGATTTCCACCACAGCCGGCCTGACCCGCTATGCGATGGAACACGGTGTTTTGCAGCGCAACGACGGGTTGGGATAGCGGTTTGGGAGCTGTTTTTCCTTTATCCGCTTTTACAAGGTCTCCAAACACCTTAAGCCAAGCATCAAGCATCAAGCATAACGTCGTTATTTTCAGGAAAAACCATGGCACAAAAAGCCACCATTTATAAAATCGAACTCTCTGTTTCCGATATGGATCGCCATTACTACGAGACCCACAAGCTGACAGTTGCCAAACATCCTTCGGAAACCGATGAACGGCTGATGGTGCGTATTCTTGCATTTGCCCTGAATGCGCAGGATCAGCTGGAAATGACCAAGGGCCTGTCTGACGATGACGAGCCGGATATCTGGCAAAAAAGCCTGAGCGGCGAGCTTGAACTCTGGGTGGCATTGGGGCTTCCGAGCGAAAAGGTGATCCGCCAGTCCTGCGGTAAAGCCCGTCAGGTGATTATCTATAGCTACGGCGGTCGTCCTGCTGAAATGTGGTGGGAGAAAACCCAAAATAGCACAACCCGGTTTGACAACCTTCAGGTGATGAACTTTTCAGAAACAGACACCCGCGAGCTGGCCAAACTGGCAAACCGGTCAATGAAGCTGCAAGTCAATATTCAGGACGGCGAAGTGATGGTCAGTGTGGATGACAGCATCGTCTATCTGACCCCGATCAAATGGAAAACCTAATGCGCCTTAAATGTTTGATTTCAACGCATTAGGCTGAGGTATTAATACAAGCCACCCGAAGAAAGCGACCCAAAGCTGGCTTTTTTGGGGATCTTCTTGGTCTTGCCTGAAGCCGTTGTCACCACCTGATCCACTTCACTTTGTCCGCGATCAAACAGGTTCAGGTCTTCGCCCATGGCAAAGCCGCCGTCGATGATCCCGTAAACGCCGGCATCCGGCTCCTCGCCCTCATGGAACAGCTCTGCAACCACATCCGGCCCTTTGGCATTATCCGGCAAACGGGCACCGGTATAGCGGTCGAATTTGTAAAACACCGTATTTGGCGGAACCGGAAAATCCGATGAACCGTAACGTTTCACGGCGTCTTTCATAAACTTGTTGAACACCGGCGCGCACATGCTGCCGCCAAAGGCCCCGCGGCCAAGGCTTTTGGGGCGGTCATAGCCCATGTAACAGCCCGCAACCATGGTCGGGGTAAAGCCGATAAACCACACATCCTTGGCGTCATTGGTGGTGCCGGTCTTGCCCGCGATCGGCACCCCGACGTTGATTGCCCGACTGGCGGTGCCGCGTTCCACAACGCCGCGCATCATCGAGGTCAACTGATAGGCGGTCACCGGATCCATGATCCGCTCGCGGTTGGAGACGATCGGCGGCGCTTCGCCTTCTGGCAAGGCCGGGAAACGACAGCCTTCACAGATACGCTTATCGTGGCGATACACGGTTTTGCCGCGCCGGTCCTGCACCCGGTCCACAAGCGTTGGTTCCACCCGCTCGCCCCCGTTGGCGAACATGGCATAGGCCGAAATCATCCTGAACAACGTGGTTTCCTGCGCGCCGAGCGAATTGGCAAGGAATTCGCCCATGTCGTCATAAACACCAAAGCGTTCCGCGTAATCCGCAACTACATTCATGCCCACATCACGGGCCAAACGAATGGTCATCAGGTTGCGCGAATGCTCGATCCCCAAACGCATCGGCGCAGGGCCGTAATAGGTTTGAGAGGAATTTTTAGGCCGCCACAACCCTTGGGGCGTTTGTACCTCGATCGGGGCGTCGATAATGATAGTTGCCGGTGAATAGCCGCTGTCGAGCGCAGCCGCATAGACAAACGGCTTGAACGAAGACCCCGGTTGGCGCGCGGCCTGTGTGGCGCGGTTGAACACCGAATACTGATAGGAAAACCCGCCCTGCATCGCCAGAACACGGCCCGTGCGGGTATCCATGGCCATAAAGGCACCCTGAATTTTGGGGACCTGACGCAGCGACCAACGGACAAATTTGTCTTTCTTTGTTACCGCACGCACCAAAATGACATCGCCAACCGCCAACAGATCAGAGGGCTTTTTCGCCTTTTTGCCAGCGCGGCCATCTTCCTTGAGCGGGCGCCATTTTTTCATGTCCGACATCGGAATAAAATGGCCGTCTCCGTCTTCCTTGACGCCTTCGATACCGATGCGCGCGGCTTTCTTTGACAGCGACAGAACCACCGCCGGATGCCAGCCCTTCACATCGCGCGAAATCCGGATATCCGCAAGCGCCTTGCGCCAGCTGGCCTCCTCCGACAAGAGCGCCGGATCAATTTTAGCGGCTGGCCCGCGATAAATACCTTGTTGGCGGTCATATTTTTCCAGCCCGTCCTGCAGGTATTTCGCAGCCTTTTCCTGCAAAAACGGATCCATTGTGGCACGAATGGACAGCCCGCCACCAAAAAATTCATCCTCGCCGAATTCACTGGACAACTGGCGGCGGATTTCATCGCTGAAGTAATCACGCGGCGGGCGGTTGTTGCGCAAGGATTCCAAATCCCCGCTTTGCACCGTCAGCAAATCACTGGCACGGGCCTCGTCGGCCTGTTCTTTGGTGATATAGCCGTTTTCCATCAT
>JALWOO010000008.1:7377-9733 GCA_027083485.1 Amylibacter sp.
CAGAACGAAATTGCGGCGGGCGATGGCCTTTGCTTTCTTGCGCACGGGGTCATAGTTGCTCGGCCCTTTGGGCAGTGACGCCAGATAGGCCGCTTCTGCCGGTGTGATCTGTTCCAGATTTTTGCCAAAATAGGTCTCTGCGGCGGCGGTGATCCCGTAGGAATTTTTGCCCAGGAAGATTTCATTCAGGTATAATTCCAGAATTTGATCCTTGGTCAGGGTTCTTTCCAGACGCGTAGACAGAATCAATTCCTTGATTTTACGTTCAAGTTTACGGTCACCAGACAGCAAAAAGTTCTTCACCACCTGTTGCGGAATCGTCGATGCCCCGCGCAGTCGCCCGCCCTTGAGTTTATCAATCACCGCCTTGATAATCCCGGCCGGATCAAAGCCTTTGTGCACGTAAAAATGTTTATCTTCGGCACTGATAAAGGCGTGTTTGATCAGGTCCGGAATTTCGTCAATCGGGGTAAAACGGCGGCGTTCACGGGCGAATTCGTCAATAACCTTGCCCTCAATCGAATAAATCCGGCTGATGGTTTGCGGCTCGTAACTGGCCAGTGCCGCATGGTCGGGCAAGTCCCGCCCGTACATCCAGAACACGCCCCCCAAAACCACAGCAACAAAGACTGTGCCAATGGTTAGCCAGCTAAAAAGAAACCCGAAAAAAGATAGTATTGCCCGCAGCACTCGCACGACCCCTTGTTATCCTGTCAACCCCGACACCTGACAGGTAAGCCATCATATAAAGAGTTGAACCCCCAAGGTCAAAAAAAGAGTTGGGTTTTCCGCCAACTGCGTTGCTTTTGGCCTATTGGCGCAAAAGCCTGGCCTGTGCCGCATCCTCGAACGCCCATGTATCAAGCGCAAGCAGCACGCCGCGAATAACCTTGTTGCGCCAATCCGCCGTCAGAAGGTTATTCAAATCGGACCGGTTCGACATGAATCCCAGCTCCACCAGAACCGAGGGAATATCCGGTGCCTTGAGCACCGTAAAACCGGCCGACAAATGCGGGCGTTTGCGGATGCGTCCGACCGACTGCCCGATGCCGGACACCAGCATTTCCGCCAATAAATCGGAACGCACACCGGTTTCAAGCCGCGCCATATCCATAAGGACCCCTGCAATCAGATCATCCTGCGCCCGCAAATCCACACCCGCCAGCAAATCACCGCGATCATGCTGGCGCGCCAGTTGTTCCGCCGCCGTGTCAGAGGCCTCCTCGGACAAAGTATAAATCGTGGTGCCCGTGGCGCGGCCTTCGGCCAGGGCATCCGCGTGGATAGAAACAAAAACATCCGCCCCCATTTGCCGCGCAATGGTAATCCGCTCCGGCAAAGACACAAAACGATCATCCGTGCGGGTCAGCCTGGCCTTGTAGCGGCCACTGCGAATAAGGGCGTCCTTAAGCTCGCGGGCGAATTGCAAAACCAGATCTTTTTCAAGAAATCCCTCTCGGGTGGCACCGGAATCAATCCCGCCGTGTCCCGGATCAACCGCCACTACCAAAGGGCGATCTCCGATCTGGCGGGTTTTGGGTTTGATACCTTTGTTTCCCTTTGGAACCGCCCATTCCTCGGAGCGGAACGCGCCGGATGCCTTGGCAAATTCTTCATCGGTTGCCGGTTTCAGATTTACCGTCAGTAAGGCCGTTCCCCGCACCCGATCTGTTTTCATTTCCGCCAGATCAATTATCAAAGGCTCTGGCAAATCAATCACCATCCGCGACCAGCCGGGCCGGAAAACCCCATAGCGAACATCCGCCACTTTTTCGGTTTGCACCACCTGATCTTCGTCAAAGCCTTGCCAATCCACCTCCTGAAAATCCAGAACCAGCCGCAAAGGGTCATCCAGTGTGAATAGACGAAAAGGAACTGCTTGCGATAAAGCCAAATGAATATCGAGGCCGCCAGCGCGCGTATCCACAATCGAAGACCCCGCCACATTAACACGTGCAAGGGCCTGTAATTGTTGTGCATTAACTGAAACTACCGACAGAAAAAACGCCAATAAAAAAGCCGAAAACCGTACCCACATTGCTGCCCCGCCTCCTTTTCAGAGATCGTTTTGCCCTGCGAACCGTAACAGAGTCGCAAAAACTGATTGATATTCCCTAACGTGCCACTTAGAACCAATCCATGGCAACCGAATTTTTTCGACCGCCACAAACAGTTTCGCCAGTGTATTCGCGCGACGAACCTCAAGGTTCAGGACGGGTTAGAGTACAATGGCAGGCCAGCCGGCCACACCGAATTGCCCAGTAGCGACAAATACGCAACGGGCCAGAACATGGCGCTTTGACACCAGAGCGCTGGAGATAACCGCGATGACGCGCGTGAGCAGTTGTAACACCAA
>JALWOO010000009.1 GCA_027083485.1 Amylibacter sp.
GCCGATGATGTGAATTGGGTGTGTCATACTGTGCGACTTAGGCCATCATCCGGTTTTTGGAAAGCGAAAATAGTGTCCCCTTCGCAGTAGGGGTGCGAAGGGGACGGAAACGAACTTAATAGCTCGTGAGAACTCTGGCTGATGGGTAGCCGGTTCCTGCCGGTTACTATACGAGCGGCAAAAGTAAATCCAAGGCGAAAGTGAGTAAACGTAACAAATTATTGTGTGTTTACTTTGGCTGGCGCAGAGGGAACCACTTTTGCGTGTGTCCCGTATGCCGTATAAGTGGATTAGCCCTTATTTCGTTACGTCCGGTTGCGAGGGTTCTGTCGAATCGGAGGCATTATCCGAATCTTCATCGGCCTGTTCCGCAATATAGGCCACGGATACTACCTTTTCGTTTTTACCGGTGTTGAACACGGTAACCCCTGAAGAGGTCCGCCCCTGACGCGAAATCCCGGCAACCGGACAGCGAATTGATTGCCCGGTAGAGGTTGCCAACATGATCTGGTCCTCGTCCTCAACGGTAAAAGAAGCCACAATCAGATCATCGCGCCGCCCGAGGTTTGCCGCCGCAATACCCTGACCGCCCCTTCCGGCAATGCGGTATTCCAGTGCCGAAGACCGTTTGCCATAGCCGCCGGAGGTAATGGTCAAAATCCACTGTTCCTGGGCTTTCAGCATTTCATAGCGTTCTGGCGACAGATCAATATCGGTTTCCACCGCATCAACGCCGGTTTCGCCCGTATCGGCACGGCGCATTTTCAGATAGGCCGTGCGTTCATCCGGCGTTGCCTCCACATGGCGGATCATCGCCATGGAGACCACGCTGTCGCCATCGGCCAGTTTGATGCCCCGCACGCCAACCGAATTGCGCCCTTTGAAGACACGTACATCGGTCACCGGAAAACGGATCACTTTGCCCATGGCGGTGGTCAGCAGGAAATCCTCGTCTTCGGTGGCGATACGCACATTTACCAGCGACACACCTTCGGGCAGGCGCATGGCGATTTTGCCGTTGCGCATGACATTGGTGAAATCCGAAAGCGCATTGCGCCGCACGCCGCCCTCGGAAGTGGCGAAAACGATGTGCAGTTTATCCCAGTCTTCCTCGGGAACATCCACCGGCATGATCGCGGCAATAGAAGTGCCTTGCGGAATCGGCAGAATATTGACGATGGCCTTGCCGCGCGCATTGCGCCCGCCCGGGGGGAGTCGCCAGGTCTTTAACTTGTAAACCATCCCGTCGCTGGTAAAGAACAACAGCGGCGTATGGGTGTTGGCAACAAACAGGTTGGTGACGAAATCCTCGTCCTTGGTGTTCATGCCTTGCAGGCCTTTGCCGCCGCGTTTCTGGGCGCGGTATTCATCCAGCAAAGTCCGTTTGATATAGCCGGAATTGGTGATGGTCACCACCATGTCTTCGCGTTCAATCAGGTCTTCGTCGTCCAGATCACCGCCGTATTCGACGATCTCCGTACGCCGCGGAACCGCAAACATTTCTTTAACTTCAAGGAGTTCGGTTGAAATGATCTCCATGATCCGCTCGCGGGAACGCAGGATATCGAGGTAATTCTTGATCTTGGAAGCCAGCTCTTGCAGCTCGTCTGTGACCTCTTTGACCCCCATGGCGGTCAGGCGTTGCAGGCGCAATTCCAAAATCGCGCGGGCCTGCAATTCGGACAGGTAATAGGTGCCGTCCTCGTTGACGGTGTGGCTCGGGTCATCAATCAGGCGGATATAATCGACAATGTCATGGGCAGGCCAGCGGCGTTCCATCAGGCGGGTGCGGGCCTCTGCCGGATCGGCGGAGCTGCGGATTGTGGCAACGATTTCATCCACATTGGAAACGGCCACCGCCAAACCACACAGCAGATGGCTGCGTTCGCGGGCCTTGCGCAGCATATAGGCCGTGCGACGGGCGACGACTTCTTCGCGGAAGGTGATGAAGCTGGAAATAAACTTTGCCAGATCAAGGGTTTCCGGCCGTCCGTTGTTCAGCGCCAACATGTTGCAACCAAAGCTGGTTTGCATGGGGGTGAAACGGAACAGCTGATTCAGCACCACTTCCGGTGTGGCATCGCGTTTCAGTTCGACCACCACGCGCACACCGACACGGTCCGATTCGTCCTGCACATGGGCGATGCCCTCGATCTTTTTGTCGCGGGCAAGTTCGGCGATCTTTTCGATCATCGTGGCCTTGTTCACCTGATAGGGAATCTCGTCCATGATGATGGCATAGCGGTCCTTGCGGATTTCCTCGACCCGGGTTTTGGCGCGGATGATGACAGAGCCACGCCCTTCGGTATAGGCTTTGCGCGCACCGCTGCGGCCCAGAATAATGCCGCCGGTCGGGAAATCCGGTGCCGGAATATATTGCATCAGTTGCAGTGAATCCAGATCCGGATCCTCGATCATGGCCAGCGT
>JALWOO010000010.1 GCA_027083485.1 Amylibacter sp.
GTACCGTCTGTTGCGCAGCGATATTGCGAAAAAACAGGTCGGGTTTTATGGCGCGAATGAATTCGACCTCTCCAAAATCATCCACTCGAACCGGAGCGCGGTGGAGCTTGGCCGCTCCTGCGTGGCCCCGGCACATCGGGGCGGTTTGGCGCTGCATATGTTGTGGAACGGGGTTGCCGATTACGTGCTGGATCATGGTATTGAAATCCTGTTTGGCACCGCTTCTTTTATGGGGGCAGAGCCGCAAAACCTGTCTCATGCGTTGTCGTATTTGCGCCACAGCCACCTTGCCCCCCGGGATTTACGGGTGCGGGTGCATCCTGAACATGGCCTTGCCATGGATATCCTTCCCCCCGATCAGGTGGACCGCCTCAAGGCCGTGCGTCAAATTCCGCCCCTGATCAAATCCTACCTGCGTTTGGGCGGATTTGTCGGGGAGGGGGCCTTTGTTGATCGGGATTTCAATACGGTTGATGTGTGTCTGTTGCTGGATACCAAACGCATGTCCGCAAAACATCTGTCACGATATGCCAAAAGGAATGCCGAATGATGCTGTGGCGCGGGGAAGGCGAACTGGAAATTCCGGCTCCGGACGGGATTGGCTATCTGCGCTTTGTGCTGCGGTTTGTCGGGTTGGCGCTGGTGATCTTTCCCTTGATGATTCCGATGTTTCTGGCGCGGTTTTTGGGGCTGAAAACCCTTTCGGAAGCGGTGGTAACGCTAGCCTGCAAGCTGTGTTTACGGGTGGTTGGCATTCGGCTTGAGACCCGCGGAACCCCGATGCAACACCCCGGGGCCGTGGTGGCGAACCATGCGTCCTGGCTGGATATTTTCACGTTGAACGCGGTCCAGAGGGCCTATTTCGTCTCCAAGGCCGAGGTCAGCAACTGGCCTTTGATCGGTTTTATCGCGCGCAGCACGGGGGTTGTGTTTATCGAGCGCCGCGCCGCAGATGCCGCCCGTCAGAAAGACATTTTTCTGTCGCGTATTTCTGCCGGCGACAAACTGCTGTTTTTTCCTGAGGGCACCAGCACGGACGGCCTGCGGGTGCTCAAATTCCGCTCGTCGCTCTTTGCGGCATTTTTCGAACCGGGCTTGCGCAAAACCATGTGGATTCAGCCGGTTGCGGTGATCTATCATGCACCCAAAGGGGCCGATTCACGGTTTTACGGCTGGTGGGGAGAGATGGATTTCACCCCGCATTTCATGCATATCCTTGGCAGCCGCCGGCAGGGGCGGGTGACCATTCATTTTGTCGATCCGATCCGGGTTTGTGACATGCCGAACCGCAAGGTGTTGGCCGATAAATGCGAAAAATCGGTGCGGGCGGCGATGAAAACGTCTCAAAACTTTTCGGGCTAGGATATCCGCTCAAGATACTCCGCCAGCGCCGCTTTGGCCCCGCGCGTGTCGCCCCACAGCTCGTTGCCAAGGGCAAGGAAATCGGTCACCGGAGCCAGTTTTTCGGCCTGATCCAAAGTTATGGCCCCTTCGGCGACCACCGGCAATTCGATCATTTCCGACCACCACTCAAAGGTTTCAAAGGCGGCGGGGGTGCCTTCGCCCAGCGGGGTTTCGCTCAGCGGGCCAAAGCTCACGTAATCCGCACCGCTTTCACCGGCGTTCAGCCCGGCATGGCGCGAGTTTCCGGCAAAACAGCCAATCACCGCGTCCTTGCCCAGATCTTTGCGAATGTCGCGGATATTGGCAGTGGTATCCGGCAAATGCACCCCGTCCAGCCCGTGAGTTTCAACCAGCCGGAAATGGCGGTCAATCACTAAAGGCACCTCGCGCTGGTGGCAAATCTCGCGAAGCAAATCGGCGGCGCGGGCCACATCGCTTGCATCTTCGCTGGCCATGCGCAGCCGCACACAGGCGATTTCGAACCGGTCCAGCAGCGCGGCGAGTTCTTCGCTAAAGCTTGCCAGTTCAAATTCCGGCGGCGTAATCAGATAAATCTGCGGTTGTTCCTGTGTGGCCATGGTTGCCCCCTTGTTTTGAAATGGTGTTATCTGCCTTGCGTGCAAAGCGCAATGTTACAGGGTCAGAACAATTTTGCCGATGTGGCCGGAACTCTCCATGCGCGCATGGGCTTTGGCGGCATCCTCAAGGGCAAAGGTCGAATCCATCACGGGCGCAACGGTGCCCGCCGACAGCAGCGGCCAGATTTTTTCCCGCAAAGCCTGTGCAATGCGGGCCTTGGCCTGATCGCTTTGGGGGCGCAGGGTGGAGCCGGTAACCGTCAGGCGCTTCATCATGATGAAAGCAAAATTCAGCTCGGCAATCGGGGCCTCCAGAAAGGCAATTTGCACCAGACGTCCCTCAAGGGCCAAGGCCTTGATGTTGCGCGGGATATAGCTGCCGCCGACCATGTCCAGAATTAGATCGACACCGCTGCCGCCGGTTTTGGCG
>JALWOO010000011.1 GCA_027083485.1 Amylibacter sp.
CCGCGTCATTGCCAAAGGCGGCCTTGGCTTCGCGCCGGCCTTCCAGAACCTTTTCTTCCAGCTCTTCGGGCGACATGATCGGCCGCATGCCGCGCCCGCCGCCGCCCCAGCTGGCCTTGAGCATGAAGGGATAGCCGACCTTGGCCGCCATACGATGCACTTCGTCCATGTCGTCGGGCAACACATCGGTGGCGGGAACTACCGGCACGCCTGCCTCGATCGCCACACGCCGGGCGCTGGCTTTGTCGCCCAGTTGGCGCATGGTTTCGGCCTTGGGACCGATGAACACCAGCCCCGCGTCGGTGCAGGCATCCACAAAATCGGGATTTTCCGACAGCAGCCCATA
The DNA here is from genome assembly GCA_027083485.1 of Amylibacter sp. Classification (GTDB taxonomy): domain Bacteria; phylum Pseudomonadota; class Alphaproteobacteria; order Rhodobacterales; family Rhodobacteraceae; genus Amylibacter. The sequence goes on from JALWOO010000011.1 coordinate 347, forward strand.
GCCCGGATGTACCGCATCGGCACCGGACAGTTTCGCCACGCGGATGATTTCCTCGATGCTGAGGTAAGCCTCGACAGGCCCCATGCCCTCGCCAATGCGATAGGCTTCGTCGGCCTTGAAGCGGTGCAAGCCCAGCTTGTCCTCCTCGGCGTAAACCGCCACCGTTTTTTTGGACATCTCGTTTGCCGCACGCATGATGCGGATGGCGATTTCTCCACGGTTGGCGATCAGAATTTTCGAAAAGGTCTTCATTGGGCAGCGTCCTCTATTAAGGCTCGTTTCGACTGAGAGTATTATGCCTAGAAACATTTGGATACAATTCGCATTTATGGGTAGAGGGTTGCGGCATTTTCGGAGGGTTTTGCGGCAAAGGTGTAAAAAACGGGAACATATTGCGAACATATTCTTTATCTTGCCGACTCTAGCCGTTAGATTGCCCGCATGAGTGATTGGAATGAATCAGATGCCTTTGAGGCAGCCGTCCCCCTGTCGCAGCAGGCCATGTCTGCGCGTCCGGCCCCTTATCTTGACGGGTTGAACCCGGAACAACGCAAGGCGGTGGAAACACTGGACGGGCCGGTGCTGATGCTGGCGGGCGCGGGTACCGGCAAAACCAAGGCCCTGACCACGCGGATTGTGCATTTGCTGAACACCGGGCGGGCGCAGCCGAATGAAATTCTGGCGGTGACCTTCACCAACAAGGCCGCGCGTGAAATGAAAAACCGTGTGGGCAGCATGTTGGGTGAAATGGTCGAGGGCATGCCGTGGCTTGGCACCTTCCATTCGCTGTGCGTAAAAATCCTGCGCCGTCATGCGGAGCTGGCGGGGTTGAAATCGAATTTCACTATTCTGGACACGGACGACCAGATTCGCCTGTTGAAACAGTTGATCCGTGCCGACAACATCGATGAAAAACGCTGGCCACCGCGCCTGTTGGCCAGCCTGATCGACAGCTGGAAAAACCGTGCCATGACACCGGCCAAGGTGCCTGTGGCAGAGGCCTCCGCCTTTGACAGCAAGGGACCGGCGCTCTATGCGGCCTATCAGATGCGCTTGCGGGCGCTGAATGCTACGGATTTCGGCGATTTGCTGCTGCATGTGGTGGAGATTTTTCAGAAGCATCCGGATATCCTGCAACGATACCAACGCTGGTTCCGCTATATTCTGGTGGACGAGTATCAGGATACCAATGTGGCGCAATATCTGTGGCTGCGCCTTTTGGCGGCGGATCACAAGAATATCTGTTGTGTGGGCGATGATGACCAATCCATTTACGGCTGGCGCGGGGCCGAGGTGGGCAACATCCTGCGCTTTGAAACCGATTTTCCCGGCGCGCATGTGGTGCGGCTGGAACAGAATTACCGCTCTACCCCGCATATCCTTGGCGCGGCTTCCGGTGTGATCAACGGCAATGAAAACCGGCTGGGCAAAACCCTTTGGACAGACCGGCCAGAGGGCGAAAAGGTCCGCCTGATCGGCCATTGGGACGGCGAGGAAGAAGCCCGCTGGATCGGCGAGGAAATCGAGAGCCTGCAACGGGGCACCCGCGGGCTGGATCCGGTCAGCCCGAACCACATGGCGATTCTGGTGCGCGCCAGCCACCAGATGCGCGCCTTCGAGGATCGTTTCCTGACCATCGGCCTGCCCTATCGGGTGATCGGCGGGCCACGGTTTTACGAGCGCATGGAAATCCGCGATGCCATGGCCTATTTCCGCATTGCGGTTTCCAACGATGACGGGCTGGCCTTTGAACGCATTGTCAACACGCCCAAACGCGGCATTGGCGACAAGGCGCAGCAAACCATTAACCTCAAGGCACGCGAAAACGGGGTTTCCCTGCTGGAAGGCGCACGTCTGCTGGTGGCCGAGGGCGGGCTGACGGCGCGGGCGCGCAATTCGCTGCAAAAGCTGGTAGAGGGCATCGACCGCTGGACCGATCTGATCCGCGAGGACCGGATCAGCCATCTGGAAATCGCCCAGCAGATACTGGAGGAATCCGGCTATACCGATCACTGGAAAAAGGACAAAACGCCCGAGGCTCCGGGCCGGTTGGAGAACCTCAAGGA
>JALWOO010000012.1 GCA_027083485.1 Amylibacter sp.
AGGCGACGCGGATGGCGTCGACTATACCGGCGAGCTGGGCTGGGAGCTGCACCACCCCATAGAGATGCAGAACCACCTGTGGGATCTGCTGGTGCGCGCGGGTGAAAAGCACGGGCTGAAGCTGGTCGGGGCGCGGGCGCAGAACTGGCTGCGCCAGGAGAAATCCTACCGCGCCTTTGGCACCGAGCTGGGCCGCGACGCCACCCCGCAAGAGGCAGACCTGCCGCGCTTTATAGATCTGGACAAGGATTTCCACGGCAAGGAGGCCATGCTGAAAACCGGTGTGCGGGCCAAATGTGTGACCCTGCTGATCGACGGGCCGGATGATGCGGACCCATGGGGCCGCGAGGCGCTGTTGCATGACGGGGTAAAAGTCGGGCGTCTGACCTCTGGCGGCTATTCCGTCGCCTTTGGCCAAAGCATCGGCATGGGCTATCTGCCGCCGGAACTTGCGGTCGAGGGCCAGAAGGTCAAGGTGCGGATGCTGGGGGATTTGTGGGATGCAGTGGTGACCTGCGACAGCCCCTATGATCCGAAGAACACAACCATTCGCAAGAATATCGAATAAGCCAAGGGTGCCCGCAGCAACGGGCACCCTTATTGCTATTTAGCCAGCTGGTCGTAACAATCCAGCGCCTTGGCCGCATACATCAGGCTTGGCCCGCCGCCCATCTGGACCGCCATGCCCAGCACGGCGGCGACCTCGTCGCGGGTGGCTCCGATGCGGATCAGGGCTTCGACGTGGAACCCGATGCAGGGATCACAATGGTCGGCCACGGCAATGCCGAGGGCGACGAATTCGAGGGTTTTCTTGTCCAGCCCCTCGCTTGCCATCGCGCCTTTGCTAAGCGCCCCGAAACCTTTGGCGGTTTCTGGGATGGTTTTATTCAGATTGCGCAACTGGTCGCGGGTGGTTTTAATGCTGTCTTTCCAGTCCATGGGACTCTCCTGTTATTGAGTTGGGGGCCAATTGGCATCTGTTTGACCGCAGGTCTTTGATTTTTGTTAAGCCAACCTTCTAAATCGTGCCCGCAGCGTAAAACAGGATCATTACCATCACCCCGATAACGGCCAAACCGGTTTTGTCGGTCATGGCGAAAACGATCGGGTCGTAATCCTGCTTGCCCTGCCAGCCCAGCAACACCATACGGATTTGCCAAAACGCCAGCGGGATTACCCCGAGCCGCAGCAACCAGATGTCCGTATAAAGCGCCTTGGCGGTGGGGCTGAAGGAATAGACCAGAAAGGTCAGCAGTGAAAACACCACGCCGATTCCGGCCATGTTCAACAAATCCTCGCGGTCGGCGCGGGAATAGCCCCGGCCGGGCAATTTACCGTCGCCTGTGGCCAGCGTCAGTTCGGTCAGGCGTTTCACACAGCCAAGCGCCAGAAAGGTCGGAAAGATAAATGCCAGCATCCAGCCAGAGGCGACCACCTGTGCTGCGAGTGCCCCCACCAGCACGCGCAGGGAATAGAGCGTGGCCAATGTGGCAATATCCACCCAGCGCATTCTCTTGAGCTTGAGCGAATAGGCCAGCGATAGGACCATATAAATCGCCACAGTGCCCATGACAGCCCAGCCAAGCAGAAACCCGACGCCAAGGGCAAACAGGCCGAGAGAGATACTCATCAGCATGGCATCCGGTATCCGCACCCGACCAGAGGCCAACGGGCGGAACTGTTTTTTGGGATGTTGGCGGTCGGCCTCCAGATCGAGCAGATCATTGACCACATAGATAGAAGAGGCCGCCGCACTAAAGGCGGCCATGGCCAGTAACACTCGTATCCATGCGGCCGGATCAAGGTTGTGGGCGGCAATCAGGGGCAGGAACAGCAGCACGTTCTTGACCCATTGGTGCGGGCGTAACCCTTTGGCGGCAGACCGGCGCGACCATGTCTTTTTCAGCTGGATAACATTGATGCCCTCGGATTCGAGCCGCTGTTTTTCCTTGGGGTGATGGCCGACCATAATGGCCTCGCCGGCATCGCGCCATACATCGATGTCCAGCCGCTGATCGCCTGCATAGGCATATTGGCCTTTGCCGAAACGATCATTCAGGGCCGCTGCCTTGCGTTTGCCTGACAGGTTGGTGGTGTCGTCTGACCCCATGTGCTCACCGTCGATCCCGTGATGCGCAGCGAGCTTGTCCACCAGTGCTTTGTTGGAAGCGGAGGCAAAGATAACCTCGCGCCCGTTTTGGCGGGCCTGTTCGACATATTCCACGATATCCGGATTGACCGGCAACAACGCGACGTTGATTTCCGCCAAACGGGTGATTTCCGATTTCAGACGGGCACGGTCGCCCACGTATTTGAACGCGGTCTTGATGGTTTCCAAAGGGTGCTTGCCCATGGCCAGCCAGAAACCCTCAAAGAGCATATCCGTTTTCAGGAAGGTTCCGTCGATATCCACGACGAGTGGCAGTTTTTCAGTCATTTCTTTTTCCGGGGTTTAAAGACGCAGCCGTCCGTAACATAGGTAGGTGGTGTCATGCAAAGCGCCCGCGCAACCTGCCAGGCAGCAACGACCTTGGGCACATAGGCGCGTGTTTCGGGAAAAGGCGGAACACCGCCATATGTTTTCACAGCGTTCTCGCCGGCATTATAGCCGGCCAGTGCCAGCAAGGGGTCGCGTTTGAACTTATTAAGCAGCCAATCCAGATAGGCAGTGCCGCCGTTAATATTCTGCTGGGCGTCGGTGCTGTCGGTAACATTGAACCGTTTTGCGGTTTCCGGAATCAATTGCATTAGCCCCACCGCCCCTGCATCGCTTGTGGCGGTTGTGCGCCCAGACGATTCCACGCCGATTACCGCAAGAACAAAAGCCGGCGAAACATTCTTGCCCAAAGAGGCCATCAGAATATTCGTACCGTATTTATCCACAAGGTCCTGGAAATGTGCGATCTTGGGAGCAAGTCTTGCCAGTTTACCCGGGTCCTTTTGCAACTTTTGCAATGCATCGCGCAACCGGCCGGAAGACGCCTGTGCCAACTCCGGCGAGATCTCTTTCCAAAACCAGTCATATGAAACGGTCTGTGGTTTCGGTGTTATGGATGTTTTGGTTTCTTTACTGGCTGTAACGGTCTGCTTTTTTTTGTGTTGGTTTTTATAGTAGTCTTCTTCAGGCGTAATCTGGATATTGATCCGGCTGCCTGTTCCCGCCTTTTTCACTTTAACCCGCTTGAAAGTGAAGCTGCCGGTATTTTGAGCCAGACACATAGGGGCCTGCATGGCCAATAGGCCTGCCAAGATAGCCGGAAAGAGCGTATGTGCCGCCATGATTGCCTGTTTACCTGCTCGGTATTATTGTTCTTCGCAGACTCGCAAAATTTGGGAGAGAAAGCCAGATATTTGTGTGTTCGGACTATGGCATGATTGTCACAGTTGGCAGTAGCAGACATCTTAATCAAATTGTTTAAAAAAGATATTTTTCTATAACGTATTGATTTGAAATAACAATAATAGATGGATGCGTTTTTTTAGTAAGTTTTTATGGCTTTTCCTCTCCCGGTCAAACTGTTGCCCCAATTAAAAGTATAAATACTCCTACAGAACGCGGAGAGATGGCCAATGACGAGATTGACCAAATCAGAACAACCGGGTTCATGAAACAACTAAATGTGACCTTGGAGGGTACAAAAAATGAAACTGTTCAAAAACTTCAAAAACGACGAGTCCGGCGCTGTAACTGTAGACTGGGTTGTTCTGACAGCCGCACTGGTTCTGGTTGGCGGCACTGTTCTGACAGCCGTATCCGGCGGCATGGAAAACCTGGCTGGCGACATCCAGACACAGCTGAGCGGCCAGTCACTGGGCACTTCCTAATTCTGTGAATTGATTGTCCCGAGGGCGAGGACTTCGGGACGATCTTCGCAAACCCCAAACAATAAGGTGCCAAGCACCAACTATACCTTGGAGGGTATAAAAATGAAACTGTTCAAAAACTTCAAAAACGACGAGTCCGGCGCTGTAACTGTAGACTGGGTTGTTCTGACAGCCGCACTGGTTCTGGTTGGCGGCACTGTTCTGACAGCCGTATCCGGCGGCATGGAAAACCTGGCTGGCGACATCCAGACACAGCTGAGCGGCCAGTCACTGGGCACTTCCTAATTCTGTGAATTGATTGTCCCGAGGGCGAGGACTTCGGGACGATCTTCGCAAACCCCAAACAATAAGGTGCCAAGCACCAACTATACCTTGGAGGGTATAAAAATGAAACTGTTCAAAAACTTCAAAAACGACGAGTCCGGCGCTGTAACTGTAGACTGGGTTGTTCTGACAGCCGCACTGGTTCTGGTTGGCGGCACTGTAATCACTGCCGTATCCGGGGGCATGGAAAACCTGGCAGGTGACATCCAGACACAGCTGAGTGGTCAGTCTCTGGGTACTTCCTAATTTTGTGCATGGGCTTTTGGCGGGCAACTGCCAAAAGCCCTCTTCCTTTAATGGTATTAAGGGGGAGTGCGCAGGCCAAGTGTATTGTAAAGGAGGCCTGAAATGAATTTATGCTATTTTAAGAACTTATGTGGCGATGAATCCGGTGCGGTTACCGTTGATTGGGTCGTCTTGACTGCAACGCTGGTTGTAATCGCTGGGGCAACAGCACTTGCGGTGAATGAGCAAACCCAAGGGCTTGCGGGTGAAATTGAAACGTATTTAACGGACACTGAGTTGGGGTAAAATTCAACCATAATAAGGTAACGGGTGGTTCCCTTGTTGGAACTAAAGAGTAGAGGACGAGGATATGCGAATAGTATTTGCACTGGTGTTGTTTTTGGGGGTGGCCATCGCAGGTGGGGCTGTCTATCTGGCTATGCAACGGTTTAACCAATATGAAACAGCCTTGGCACGTAAAAATACTGGCGCTGTCAATGTTAATCTGAAAACCGTTTTTGTGGCTGCAAAGCCGCTTGAATATGGTCAACAGCTCACCAAAGAAGATATTCGTGCGGTAAAAGTACCACTGGATGCGGTACCGGAAACGGCCTTTGCGGAAGAAGCTACTCTGCTGGGAAGCGGAAAAGATCGTGATTTTCGCACTGTAATTCGGGCGATGGACCCTGGCGAATTTATTATGAGCACAAAAGTCACCAATTTGGGCGAAGATGCCGGTGTTTCCTCGCGTCTCAAGGCAGGAATGCGTGCCTTTGCGATCAGTGTGGATGTTGCATCCGGGGTTTCTGGATTCTTGCGCCCAGGTGATCATGTAGATGTCTATTGGACCGGTCGCAATCGTGATGAAACAGTGACCAAATTGATTCTGGAGAGTTTGACCCTTATCGCGATCGACCAATCGGCTGATGGTGGAAAGCGCAATCGGGCGACCGTTGCCCGCACCGTGACAGTTGCCGCAAATGCCCGAACGATTGCGGCATTGGTGCAGGCGCAATCAACCGGTAAATTATTGCTATCCTTGCGGGGTATCAATGACGATACTACCACTGCAGATGTCCAAGTTACCAAAGATGATTTTTTAGGGCATGAAAAAGTGATCGCGAAAAAAGAAAAAGAAGTATGTACCATTAAAACACGTAAAGGGGCCGAAGTGGTCTTTATTCCGATCCCTTGCTCTAACTAGATCTGGTGAAATACTTGAATTTTACGGGCACCTTGGTGCCCGTTTTTGTGTGTGCTGGTCTGGTATTACGCAATAAATGGGAAATGTGTTGCTTTGAATCAACATTTGAAATCCCTTGTAAAATATTGATTCTTGAAAAGAAATCTTAAATGGCGCAGTATGATTGAGAATAATAGGGCAAAAAATGCCCATATCGACGCAGCAGTGGTTTTGAGAGGCAGGATCACATGGAATTTCGAAACCTGTTAACGGCAGGCCTATTTGGGCTATGCGTGAGCAATCTGGTTGTTATCCCGACAGCTCAGGCTCAGAATGTTTTGCGTGTCATGCGTGGGGCAACATCCAGCAATATCAAAGTGTCCGTAAATCGGGCTATTGTGATGGAATCTGATCAGCCTTTCGCGGAACTATCGGTGGCGAATCCTGGGATTGCGGATATTGCTACGCTATCGGATCGCACGATTTATGTGCTTGGCAAAGCGCCGGGGCGCACGACATTGACCCTTTTGGGGGCGGATGGGCGTTTGTTGACCAATGTCGAGGTGCAGGTATCCCCTGACCTGGCTGAATTCAAAGAACGCCTGCGTGAGATCCTGCCCCGAGAGCGGATCGAAGTACGGACCGCGAATGACGGTATTGTTCTAAGTGGTCGGGTGTCTGGCAAACAGAAGCTTGCAAAAGCACTGGATCTGGCCGAGCGGTATGCGCCTGAACGGGTGACAAACCTGATGACGGTTGGCGGTTCTCAACAGGTTCTGTTGAAAGTCCGGTTCGCTGAAATGCAGCGAAGTGTGGCCAAGAGTCTGGACGCAAGCATTGGCCTGCGTACCATTGGTGGCAACACGGGCGCAACGATCGGGACCGGTGTTTATAATCAAGGGAACAACCTTACAAATTTTGCCAATGGCAATCCGATCGTGTCCTCTAACAGTGCTCAAGGTGCCTTGGGGATCGGATTTTCCAGTGGCGGTGTTGCGATTGGCCTATTGTTGGAAGCTTTGGAAACCAAAGGCATGGTTCGTACCCTTGCCGAACCGAATATAGTTGCGATTTCAGGGAGCGAAGCCGGGTTTCTGGCGGGCGGTGAATATCCGATTCCGGTTGCCGATGCGGATGGCATTAAGGTGGAATATAAACCCTTTGGCATTCAGCTGACCTTTCGGCCGGTTGTTGTCGATGGAGACCTGATTAGCCTGTCTCTGGATACCGAAGTGTCGCAGTTGGATCCGTCAAATGCGGTGAATTTCAACGGCAACATCATCAACGCCTTTTCGACCCGCCGCACAAGCACCACCGTGGAAATGCGTGACGGTCAAAGCATGTCGATTGCCGGTCTTTTGACTGATGATTTTACGGATTTGAACAGTCAGGTGCCTTGGCTTGGCGATGTCCCTATTCTGGGCGCGCTGTTTAGAAGTGCAGAATACAAGCGACAACAGACAGAATTGGTTGTGATCGTGACACCGCATTTGGTAACGCCGGTGGATGGCAGCACGTTGGCCTTGCCGACTGATCGAATTAAAATTCCGAGCGAAAAAGACCTGTTCTTGCTGGGTAAAGTGTCCGGTAAACGCAATAGTCGCAATAAACCAACTGCTGGCTCTGTGGCTTCACAGGATTTTTCCGGCTCCTATGGCTATGTGATGGATTAAGACAATGAAAAATCTTCTCTTTATTCCAGCAATCGCAACGGTGGCCATTTCTTTGCAAGGATGTGCTTCTCCGGATTCGGACATTCGTGGCCTCGAGGCCGGTTCTGAAATTTCCAGTGACGGATTCGGTATTGCAACCGCGAATAATATCGGGGTGCAAAACGGTGACCTGACCAATACATTGGCTGCCAATTTAACCCGCAAGTTTGCTGCAGAAGTGCCGGCGAAGGTGAATTTTGCATTTAATTCTGCTGTGCTGGATGCAACAGCCCGGGACGCTTTGCGACAGCAGGCACGATGGATCAAATCGCATGGGAAAATCAAGTTCAGAGTGTATGGACATACTGATAAGGTTGGTTCTGCCGATTATAATCGTAGGTTGGGTTTACGTCGTGCCCGTGCCGTTGTGAACTATCTCGTGTCACAGGGTGTAAGCCGTTCCAAAGTGCAGGCCGTTGCCTCCTTTGGCGAAACCCGTCCCTTGGTTCTGACCGAAAGCCGGAGTCGTGAAAACCGTCGCACGGTGACAGAAGTATCAGGTTTTGTGAAACGGGGGCATGGTCCGGATCTGGATGGTAAATATGCAATGACCGTTTACAAGGCCTATATTTCCACACCGTATAAGTTGAATACAATACCTCGTTTTATAGATGCCAAAAGGTAAGATGCAATGAGGTATTTTTTACGTGCAAATTGCACAGTTGCGGGTGCATGGGCACAAAAAGACACGTGCTGAAACGGGTGGATTGAAAATGAATGGCGAAGACAACAACGAAAATTCCGATGTCGTAAGAGCCTGTGCAGTGGCGCAAAATATCGAAGACTTTGACCTTCTTATCGAAGATATGGAGGCCGAGTATGGCGAGAACTGGGGGGGCTTAACCTTTGAGAATGCCCCCGATATCCTGATAAGCGATCTGGCGAGCAATCTGGAATGCATCGTTATTGCTGTGGGTAAGCCCGATGAAGATAATTTGGCACCCGTTGCGAATGTTATTCGCGTTGCCAAAGAACAAAAGATCAACGTGATACTGGTTCCGCATGACCTGAATACGGTTGCCTTGCATCAGTTGATGCGCATGGGCGCGGATGATTTTGCCCCCTATCCTTTGCCGGAGGGCGCTTTGCATGATGCAATCGAACGGGCCAATGATATTCCAGAACCTGTAGCGCCGGTTGTTGAAACGGCTCCAGCATCTGCCGCAGAACCTGCGTCTGCACCTTTGGGGAACCGCCAGGGAATCGTTTTGCCCGTCTATGGGTTGGCTGGAGGGGTTGGAGCTTCGACCTTTGCGGCAAATCTGGCATGGGAGCTGCAACAAAATCTGGTGAAAGAGAATAAAAAAGTTTGTATTCTGGATTTTGATTTTCAATACGGGTCGGTTTCCACATATCTGGATGTGCCCCGGACAGAACAAGCCTTCGAGTTTTTATCCGAAGCCGCTGCCGCCGATGCGGAGAGCCTGAAGCAGGCGATGTCGACTTACAAGGACCGGCTGGATGTACTGCCGGCACCGCCCGATTCGCTTCCGCTTGAATTTATTGGCGCTGAAGAGGTGGACCACCTTATTAAATTGGCGAAACGCAGCTATGACTTTGTAATCATTGATCTTCCTCAGGCATTGGTGAGCTGGTCCGAAACAATTCTGGATCATGCACATCTGTATTTTGGTCTGGTGGAGCTGGATATGCGTTCTGCCCAGAACACATTGCGATTTTTGCGCACCCTGAAAGCCGAGGATCTGCCCTTTGAAAAGGTGCAATTTGTGCTGAACCGGGCACCGAAATTTACCGACATGAATGGCAAAACCCGTGTCAAACGAATGGCCGACAGTCTTGAAATCGTCTTCCGGTTTCAGCTGCCAGATGGGGGCAAACCGGTGGCAAATTCCGGTGATGAAGGGGAGGCTCTCAAAGAGCTGGTGCCAAAAAATCCGCTTCGTAAAGAAATTCTAAAGATCGCCAAGACACTCTCGGAGATGGCGGGCGATGATGAAGGATAGGGATCGACAGTATGTTTAAAAGGTATCAGAAAAAATCGACCAGTCCGGTTGCGGCTGTGGCACCGGAAGAACCGCTTGCACCTGTAGCGGCCCCGCAGGCAGAAAAACCGGTGGCAGCCAAGCCTACGCCGATTAAACAGGAAGCCCCCCAAAAGGCAAATACTCAAAGCCGGGAAGAACGGCGTGCGCAAAAGCTGCGTGATCTGAGTCTGGATATGCATACCCGCCTGTTGGAAGACCTCAACCTCGGGGCCATTGAACAGGCCACCGAGGCCGAATTACGTGCAGAGATTGCCGCCATTTGTGCGGATGCCTTGCAAGAAATGGGCGTGGTGCTGAATAAGCAAGAACGCACTTTGCTGTTCTCGGAGATGTACGACGAGGTGACAGGCCTTGGACCTTTGGAGCCGTTGCTCAAGG
>JALWOO010000013.1 GCA_027083485.1 Amylibacter sp.
TGGCAAACATGCGGCCGGCGCGGGCAATGATGGCCTGTGCCTGCGGGTTGCCGGAACGGGCCTGATCGAGCAGGATTTTCAACTGTTGATCGGGGGGCGCGCTGGCGAGGCTGTCAATGGTGGTGCGGGCTTCGCGCAGCAGGGCGAAATCGCCCACATAGGCCTCAAGGCAGCCGCGTTGACCGCAGCGGCACAAGGCCCCGTCGAGCTGGATTTTGGTGTGGCCCAGTTCGGAGCCGAACCCGTGGCGGCCCCGATAGACCTGACCGTTGATCACGATGCCCATGCCGACGCCCTGTTCCACGGTAACGACGATGAAATTCTGCGCCTGCCGCCCTTGCCCGAAACGCAATTCGCCAAAGGCCAGCAGGTTGGCGTCATTGTCCACGAACACCGGCTTGCCCAGAGCGGCGCATAACAAATCCTGCAAAGGCACATCGCGGTCCGACAGGGTCGGGGACCACGGCACATGGCCAAGCGGGGCATCCACCACGCCGGGAATGGCAAGGCCGACACCGGAAATATCCGCAGGGGTCAGATCGTGGCTGGCAAGCATATCCTGCAAGGCCTGCACCAGAAAGGCCACGGTATCGGGGGCAGAGCGGGCGTTCGGGTCGCGCGGGCTGCTGCTGCTGGCGATATGGTTGCCGGTGAAATCAAACACGGACAGGCGGGCGAGCCGGTCCTCCAGTTTGATCCCCGCCACCAGATGCGCCTCGCTGCGGATTGACAGGTTCACCCTCGGGCGGCCCCGTTTGGTGGGGCCGGGGGCGTCTACAGGGGTTTCGCGGATCAGGTTTTTCACCAACAGATCGGCGGTGATGCTGGTGACGGTGGCTGCTGACAGGCCGGTTATTTCGGCAATGTCGATGCGGGGCAGGGGGGCGTGCTGGCGGATGGTGGAAAACACCAGTCGGGTGCCGGCCTTGCGCGCGTCCAGTACGGGTTTTTCGTGTTTCATCGGGTGGGTCCCTTTTACTGGTATGTTTGGGGTATAGCACAGGGTTTTTCAAATTTGAAATTATTTAATTTGAGTTTAAAATTAAAATGACGCATAGTTGAAAATGGACGCGGCGAATCGCTTGGCGATGCCGTGGTGCAACATCGTTCTGGGAGGAAGATATGAAAAAACTGGGTATTCTGGCCGCCGCGCTGATGAGCGCGAGCATTGCCACGGGCGTTATGGCCAAAGACAAAACCATCGGCGTGAGCTGGTCCAACTTTCAGGAAGAGCGCTGGAAAACCGACGAAGCGGCGATGAAAGCGGCGATCGAGGCCAATGGTGACAAATATATTTCCGCCGATGCGCAATCCTCTGCTGCCAAGCAGCTTAGCGATGTGGAAAGCCTGATCGCACAGGGGGCGGATGCGCTGGTGATTTTGTCGGTTGATTCCGGCTCTATCGGGGCGGCTGTGGATGCGGCGGATGCGGAAGGCATTCCGGTGATCGGTTATGACCGGCTGATCGAGGATCCGCGCGCCTTTTACCTGACCTTTGACAACAAGGAAGTCGGACGCGTGATTGCGCGCTCCATTCTGGCGGCGGTGCCCAAGGGCAATTATGCCATTATCAAAGGCGACAAGGGGGATCCGAACGCGGCGTTCCTGTTGGAGGGTATGATGGAAGTGATCGGCGACAAGGTGAAATCCGGTGATATCAAGATCGTGGGCGAGAGCTTTACCGATGGCTGGAAGCCGGACAATGCGCAAAAGAACATGGAGCAGATCCTGACCGCCAACAACAACAACGTGGATGCGGTGCTGTCGGAAAATGACGGCATGGCAGGGGGCGCGATTGCGGCGCTGGCGGCGCAGGGGATGAATATTCCCGTCTCCGGTCAGGATGGCGACCACGCCGCGTTGAACCGGGTGGCCCGGGGCACGCAGAATACTTCGGTCTGGAAAGACGCGCGTAATCTGGGCAAGGCGGCCGGCAATATTGCCTCGCAACTGGCAGAGGGCAAACCCATGGACCAGATCGACGGGGCTGTGAAATGGTCCGGCGGGGCCAAGGGCGTTGAAATGAACGCGATCTTCCTTGCGCCGACACCGATCAACAAGGACAACCTGAGCATTGTCATCAAGGCGGGCCATATCGCCAAGGACAAGGTTTGCGAAGGTGCCATGGCCGGTGTTGACGGCTGTTCCTGAAACCGACCCGCCTGCGCCGGAAATAAGACCGGCGCGGGCTTTGGGCGGTTGAATTGCCCTTTTCAAGTATTCCCGAAATTTCAGGAGAACCGGTGTGAGCCAGTTGAACGAGAAAAAATCCGGCGGGGTTTTCACCCGTTTTCTGCGGGCGACCGAAATTGATGCCCGCCTGTTGGGGATGATTGCGGCGCTGGTGCTGATCTGGGTCGGGTTTCATGTTTACGGTCAGCTTGTGAATGGCTACGGCGCGTTTCTGACGC
>JALWOO010000014.1 GCA_027083485.1 Amylibacter sp.
GCTTGCAATTTCCGCCGCCAGATGCGCCAATTGGGCTGCAAAGCGTTTTGCGGTTTCCGCATCAATCCGGTTTGCATCGAAATACAGTTTGGCGCTGCCGTCTTGCGTTACTGCAAGCGTTGCTGCTGTCCCTGAAATCAGGCCACAATCCGCCCCTGTTTCAATGCCGATATCCGGCATCCGGTCCATGGAGATTTCAGGATCCCGGGCGATTAAATCCCGTGCATAAGCCCCTTTGTCCTGCATAGCCGCGCATTTTTCTGCAGTTTGCTGCAAAGCGGCCCCACAGTTTTCCGCCTCCCGATCAAATCCGACCGGCAACCAGTCCGCATGGTAGGCGGGCGTAATATCCTGCGTCTGCGCCAGATCACGATACGCAATGGAAACCCCGCCAGTTTCAGAGAGCTTTTCCCCGCAAAGAGCCGCCGCCCCGAGCCAGATTTCAGGGGCAAATTCCCCGACAACCGGCACAGATTGCGGGCTCGCCGGAGTATCCGAAACCTGAGCAACCGGCAAAATTGCGGGGCGAAAACAGGCCAGTTCCCGACGCCAGAAGGTTTCATTCCTGATCAGCTTTGCGGCCTGCCGCGTAAGGGTTTCGGCTTCTTCGGTGCCGGGTGATTGCAAAACATCGCCTTGCCGGACCACATCATCAGGCGCAACCGATGTGCCGTTTTGATCGCGAATATCGCGCAGAATAACGGAGCCGAAACCCGTGGCCACGGTAATTTCATTGGCGGAAACATGCTCTACCAGACCCGGCGTTACATCACCGGTCCCGATCGCGGTTGTATCGGCGTCACCGACCAGCAACACATTGCCGGCAGACTCGAATTTTGGACAGGTGAGCGGATTCCAGTACCCATTGTGATTCAAGCCATGCACCAACGCGGCCAGCTCCTCTGCCGGACGGGTGAAATCCAAACGGCCCGCCGCAGCAGGCAGATCATTTTTGCCAAAGTAGCGGCGCAAAGTCAGGTCTTGCTTCACAAAAGCAGGCGGCTCTGCATCCAGTTTATCCAGCATGGTCGCGAAACTATCAATCGCTGCCCCAAAACATTTCGTGTTCAGGGTAAATGCCGTGTCCGCTGGCGAAACATCAAACAAACGCTGTTCAACAATGTCGCCCTCGTCAACACCACCTTGAATCAAATGCCAGGTGATGCCATGGCGCTTTTCCCGATTGATCAACGCCCAAACCGGCGTATTCAACCCCGCATAACACGGCAACGGGCCATCATGGAAATTCACCGCCCCTTTGCGGGCCTGATCCAGAACCGCTTGCGGAATAATATCCAGATTGGCAATCGAAAACAGCCAGTCAAAATGCACATCGCCAAGAGCGTCGGACAACCCTTTGCCCGGCGCAATCACCCGTAGGTTTTTTGACGTTGCCCACCCGATAATATCCGCGTTTCGGGATACAACAGCCTGAATTTTATGCCCCCGCGCCAGCAGGATTTCAGAACACTGAATGAGCAAGGATTCATTCCCCATAACAACGCAGGGGTAAGTTTTCGCAATCATGTTATTCATTTTCTCTCCTCACCTGTCAGGCAGGTTTCTTCTGAAACGGTGGCTTTATTATGGCGTAAGGGGTGGCGATCTGCCGTAAGGCTGTGGCGTGCCATATCCCGCAGAAAATGCTTCGGCCCCTGAAGCGGTTTGCCTTGCAGGATGCTGCGTAGATGACAAAGCGCGCCCCCCGTCAAATGCGCCAATGTGGCCAGCTTTGCATAAAACGACCCGTGGTTTTTAACATAATAATGCCGGCGGGAATCAAACCAGTATTGCGGCATGCGCGTCCAGTTTTTCATTCCGGTGGACACAGACCCGATATGGGCAATCTCGCTGGAGCGCACATAAACCGTGGGCCATCCGGCCAGCAACGCACGGCGGCACAGGTCGGTCTCCTCGAAATACAAAAAGAACCGTTCGTCAAACAGCCCGATCTTGTCGAGCACCTTTTGGCGCATCATCAGGCTGGCCCCCGCCAGCCAATCCACCTGACAGGTTTCTTCGGGCAAAGGCAAAGGCACGATGCTGTTTTTCAACAGACGGCTTACAGGGCCAAATTTGATTGCGCCTTCGAATTCTCCGGCAATGGAGGGAAACCGGAAGGCGGTCAAATGCGGCACACCGTCCTGACCGTGAATATAGCTGCCCGCAAAACCTACCTTGGGGTGGGCCATCAGATAATTCAGCAACTCCGAAACAGTATCGCGATTTGGAAAAGCATCGGAGTTCAGGATATAGACAAAGTCCGGCCGTTCACCCGTTGACAATCCGGCCTTGATCCCAACGTTGTTACCGGCCCCGAAACCGCCATTGCGTCCGGATTGCAAAACCCGCACCCGCCCGTTGGCAGCCCAGCCTTTTTCCTGCACTGTTTTTGACAGCAATTCATAGG
>JALWOO010000015.1 GCA_027083485.1 Amylibacter sp.
GACGGATACGCCGTGCCAGCCATGGCGTGAACACAAAGGCCGCAAACAGGGAGATCAGCATCGCCACGGACCCCAGCGCCGGAATCGGCTGCATGTAAGGCCCCATCATGCCGGTGACAAATCCCATGGGCAGCAGGGCGGCAATCACGGTAAAGGTGGCCAGAATGGTCGGGTTGCCCACTTCGCGCACCGCATCCACAGAGACGTCATCGTCGGTATGACCGGCCTCCAGCCAGCGGCGATAGATGTTTTCCACCACCACAATCGCATCATCCACCAGAATACCGATCGAGAAGATCAGCGCGAACAGCGACACCCGGTCAATGGTATAGCCCAGCAGCCAGGCCGAAAACACGGTCAGCAGGATCACAACCGGAATAACGATCAGCACAACCGTTGCCGCCCGCAAGCCCAGCGCCAGCCAGATCAGCAAGGTTACGGCACCGGTCACAACGAACAGCTTGAAGATCAGCTCGTTTACTTTTTCATTGGCGGTTTCACCATAGTTGCGGGTGACTTCCACGTGGACTGTGTCAGGGATCAATGTGCCCTTGAGGCCTTCGACATATTCCAGCACCTCGGAGGCAACACTCACCCCGTTGGAACCGGCCTTTTTGGCGATGGCAATGGTTACGGCAGGTGCCCCGATCGGAGCGCGCTCGCCGGTGGCGCTCGCATGGGTTTCACCGCCCTGTTCCGTGCCATAGGCCGGCCCTGTGTAATAGGATACCAAGCTGGTTTCGTCGTCTGTGGCCTCTGTCACCAGCGCCACATCACGGATATAGGTTGGCTGGCCGTTGCGCGAGCCGATCATCAGGTTCTCGATATCCTGCGCGTTGCGCAGAAATGATCCCGTGGTCAGCATAAAGGAGGTGTCGCCCATTTCGACATTGCCAATGGCAACCTCTGAATTGGCGGTGCGGATAGTTTGGGCGATCTGGTCCAGACTGATACCGAAACCGGCCAGACGCTCGGGGAAAACCTCGACACGGATGGCATCGGAACGCCCGCCGACAATGAAGCTCTGGGAAGGATTGTCGATTTCCTTGAGCCGCTGCATCACATCCAGCCCCAAAGCACGCATGGCGGCTTCGTCTACCTCGTGGGACCACAGGGTCAGGGTCACCACCGGCACATCGTCAACGCCTTTGGGGCGGATCAACGGATGGGACACGCCGGGCGGAATACGGTCGAGATTGGATTGAATTTTATCGTTCAGCTTGACCAGCGACGGGCCGAGTTCCTCGCCCACATCGAATTGAACGGTAACAATCGCGCCTTGGCGACCAGAGACCGAATAAACATGCTCGACCCCCTGAATTTCCGACATCATCCGCTCAAGCGGGTCTGTCGCCAGAGAGGCAACCTGATCCGAAGACGCGCCTTGATAGGAGAAAAAGATATCCACCATCGGCACGGAAATTTGCGGATCCTCCTGACGCGGTGTCAGGATCAGCCCCATGATCCCCAATGCCAGACAGGCAAAGAGCAACAAAGGCGATAGTGGTGAATTGATAAAGTTTTTGGCCAGTCTGCCGGCCAGACCCAGTTCTGTCGATAATTCCCGGGCTGTTTCTGTATTATTTTCGTTTGTCATAGTGTCCTCCCCCTTTTGCACATTGGTCTCTAATTATTCACCAGAAACCAGACTGGCAGGAGGATTGACGATGACTTGTTCGTCCCCTTTTAAGCCGGACATGACCGCAACACGACCATCCCCCATGGGATAGCCCACCCGGACCAGACGCAACGACGGCTTGCCGTCTTCAAGAATAAACACCGATGGCAGGCTGCCGCGCCAGACCAGCGCATTTTCCGGCACAGCGGCCTGAGAACGGGTCGGCACCGAACTGTCGGGGATGGTAATTTCCACATACATGCCCGGACCCCCGAAGGTGTCGTTGGGCAAGTCGAATTTCACACGCACCGTATGGCGTACCGGATCGGCCACCGGAAACACCTGGGCCACGCGCGCATCCACGACACCGTTGGCGGCATCAATGCGGGCCGGCACAATCATGCCGACGGTCAGACCGGCCGCCAGACGCACCGGCACATCGGCGACAATGCGCAGGTAATCCGTATAGGCGTATTTCGCCAGCGGCATGCCCGGTTGAACCGTGTCACCCACTTCGACCATTTTCTGGACCAGCATACCATCAAACGGGGCCGTTGCCTGGGTGTCGCGCAAACGCGCGTCAATCGCATCAAGGTTGGCCTGCGCCTGCAACAGCGCACTTTGGGCCTGGGAAATACCGGCCCCCTGGGCGTAAAGATCGGCCTGACGTTCCAGACCGGTGTTGGTGTTGCCGATGGTATTGGCAAAGCCGCGGGTAAAGAACTGGTCAAAGGTGGCAGGAATGCCCATGCCCGGAATCGAGGTAATCGAATTGGTGCGGGGAGCATA
>JALWOO010000016.1 GCA_027083485.1 Amylibacter sp.
GTATCCCCCCGAGCCACCGCCGCCGATACGGTTTCAACCGTAGCATGGCCCAGATGGTTGTGCCCAACCTCCACCACCGGAGCCGTTTCACAACGCCCCATACAAGGAGCCGACAAAACGCGCACCTGATCGCGCGCAAGCCCGTTCGCCAGCGCCTGTTGCAACGCCTTGGCACCGGCCATTTCACAGGACAGGGACTCACACACCCGAATGGTCAGGGCAGGCGGGGGCGACTCATCCTCTTTCACAATATCAAAATGCGCGTAAAAGCTTGCGGTTTCGTAAACTTCTGCCTGGGAAATCCCCATTTCATAGGCCAAAGCCGTCAAATGCGCCGCTGAAAGATGGCCAAACCGGTCCTGAAGCAGATGCAGATGCTCTATCAACAAATCACGCCGGCGCGGGCGGTCCCCGAGCAGATCGCAAACCTCGGCCAATGCAGTATCGGTGAACTGCCGCCCCTTGGGCTGATGCCGTCCCCGCCCTTTACCGCTTTTCCACACGCCTTTTGCTTGATCCTGTGACATCTGCGCCGCCTTTTTGACTATTTGCGGCCTTTATAATCTGTGCGCCTGTCCCGAGCCGCAAAAAAGCGACACCAAACCGATAAGAAACGCGTTTTGGATGGAAAACAGGTTGCAGGACGGGGTATTTCTGCTGACGGTGGCAAAAAACCGGCACCCCCCTTTCCATCAGGCGCAAACAGTATAAGATTTCGCATATGAACCGCTACCTGAGCCATTTTGCTGTTATAACGATCCTTCCGGCCTATTTGCTGGTGATCGGGGCCGCCTGGGGGGGGATCTGGCCCCTGATCGCGCTGCTGTTTCTAACGGTTTTCGGCTTTGTTCTGGACAGGACCATGGACGCGCTCGAAGACGGGCCGATAGAAGCCGCGCTCAACCGGCTTTTGCCCGTTTCGCTGGCGATCATCCATTTTCTGCTGCTGGGCTTTGCCATCTGGAGCCTGTCGCAACACGGCGGGCCGATTTGGGAAAAGCTGTTGATTTTCATAGGCTTTGGCCTGTATTTCGCCAACACCAGCAATGCCAATGGGCACGAGCTGATCCACCGGCAATCGCGGCTGGAACGGAATTTGGGCAAGTGGGTGTTCATCAGCCATCTGTTCGGGCATCATACCTCTGCCCATATGCTGATTCATCATCCCTTTGTTTCCACGCCTTATGACCCGAACTCCGCCCCCTACAATCGGGGGTTCTGGCAATTCTGGATAAAAGCATGGCGCGGATCATTTCTGGCTGGTTTGCGCGCAGAAAATGCCCGACGCGGATTAGAGCCGGGCCGGCTGCCAACCAGTATAAAACACCCGTATTTCACCTATGCCGTTGGCGCGTTGGCGCTGATGGCTTTGGTAGCGGTTTTCACCGGTGTCGCCGGTGTTTTATGGTATCTGGCACTGGCGTTTTTTGCACAAACGGGTCTGTTACTGACCGATTACATCCAGCACTACGGGTTACGACGGACCGAAGATGCCGACGGAAGGTTCGAGCCGGTTACCCCCGCCCATAGCTGGAATACACCGCATTGGTTTACCCGCCACCTGAACCTGAATGCCGTGCGCCATTCTGACCATCATGCAAAACCGATGAAGCCCTATAATGAATTGTTAAACTATCCACCGGATCAGGCCCCCGAACTGCCCTATCCGGCCGGTATCATGTCCTTTATCGCATTATTTCCCCGCTGGTGGCGGCGGGTTATGAACCCGCGATTACATCAATTAGCCCGACAATCCGTGATAAACCTTCAGGAATCGTAAACGCCAATGAGAAAATTCATTTTTTGTATTCTTCTGTGCCTGCCCCTTGCCGCCTTCGCCGAAGAAATCGTTTCACCGCAAGAGTTTAAAGAAATATCAGAGGGAAAAACCCTGTATTTCACGCGCAATGGGCAATTGTTCGGCATCGAGCAGTATTACAAACGCCACCGTTCCACATGGCAATTTGCAGATGGAGAATGCGATGACGGCGTCTGGTATCCGGACGGCGACTATATCTGTTTTCAGTACACCAAGAATCCGGATGAACAATGCTGGACCTTTTTGAAAACCGACAAGGGCTATGTGGCCCGTGCCGGGGGGGCCGGACCTGAATTCGACCTTTATTTACATAGTGTTGACCAAAAACCGCTGGACTGCAAAGCACCGGATGCAGGCGTTTAGGGCGTGTCCAAGGGCGTAGCCCCATAAATCCTGCGTCACTGGTTTGCCTGATTTTCTTCGTCGGCAGACGCAATGACGCAGGATTTATGAATGTTTTCAAGGCATTGCAACGCAGCCACGGGGTGAATCAGGCAAATCCTCCGGACGGAATTGTCGCTTCATCTCAAAGGCATGCTGCCCTTGCAAATAGCCTGCTATGTGCGGCGGGCACCATACCATTGATA
>JALWOO010000017.1 GCA_027083485.1 Amylibacter sp.
GGCCAGCCTGCTGTTGATAGACCCTGCGGCCGAAACCCGCCTTGACGCCTTGCGCCGGTTTCTGCCAAAAACAGCAGGCGCGAGCCTGATCCGGCCCGGCGTGCTGTTTGCCCGCATACTGGCGCACGACAGCTTTGAATTACGCAAAACCCTCGTGCCGGCCCTGCGCCTGCTGCACGGGGGGGATTTGCCCCGAACATGGAGCCTGTGACATGCAGCTGACCCCGCGCGAGAAAGACAAACTGCTGATTGCCATGGCGGCAGAGGTGGCCCGCAAACGGCTGGCGCGCGGGGTGAAACTGAACTACCCCGAGGCCATCGCCCTGATCACCGACGCGGTGGTCGAAGGCGCGCGCGACGGGCGCTCGGTGGCCGATATGATGCAGGCCGGTGCCGAGGTCATCACCCGCGATCAATGCATGGATGGTATCCCCGAAATGATCCCCGAAGTGCAGGTCGAGGCCACCTTTCCCGATGGCACCAAGCTTGTCACCGTTCACAAACCGATCCGATAGGAGCCGCCCCATGATCCCCGGAGAAATCTTCCCCGCCAAAGGCGACATTCCCCTGAATAAGGGCCGCGACAGCCTGACCCTGATGGTGGCCAACACCGGCGATCGCCCCGTACAGGTCGGCAGCCACTACCATTTCGCCGAGGCCAATCCGGTGCTGGCGTTTGACCGCAAAGCCGCCCGCGGGATGCGCCTCAACATCGCCTCGGGCACCGCTGTACGGTTCGAGCCGGGCCAACGCCGCGAAGTGGCACTGATAGAGATCGGCGGCGCGCGCCGCGTGTTCGGGTTTAACCAGCAAGTGATGGGGGATCTGTGATGCCAACCACCATCAACCGCGCCGATTATGCCGCCATGTTCGGCCCCACCACCGGCGACCGTCTGCGCCTTGCCGATACGGATCTGGTGATCGAGGTCGAGCGCGATCTGACGACTTACGGCGAAGAGGTCAAATTCGGCGGCGGCAAAACCATCCGTGACGGTATGGGCCAATCGCAGGTAACCCGTGCGGGCGGCGCAGTGGATACAGTGATCACCAACGCGCTGATTGTTGACCACAGCGGCATTTACAAGGCCGATGTGGGCCTGAAAGACGGGCGCATTGGCAAAATCGGCAAGGCGGGCAATCCGGACACCCAGCCGAATGTGGATATCATCATTGGCCCGGGCACCGAGGTTATCGCTGGCGAGGGCAAAATCCTGACCGCAGGCGGGTTTGACAGCCACATCCATTTCATCTGCCCGCAACAAATCGACGACGCGCTGCATTCCGGCCTGACCACCATGCTTGGCGGCGGCACCGGCCCGGCACACGGCACGCTGGCTACCACCTGCACGCCGGGGGCCTGGCACATCGGGCGCATGCTGCAATCGGCGGATGCATTTGCGATGAACCTTGCCTTTGCGGGCAAGGGCAATGCCTCGCTGCCCGCCGCGCTGGAAGAACAGGTCAAAGGCGGGGCCTGTGCGCTGAAACTGCACGAGGACTGGGGCACCACTCCGGCGGCGATTGATTGCTGCCTGAGCGTGGCCGATGCCATGGATGTGCAGGTGATGATCCACACGGACACGCTGAATGAATCCGGCTTTGTGGAACATACGCTCAAGGCCATGAAAGGCCGCACCATCCACGCCTTTCACACTGAAGGCGCGGGCGGGGGGCATGCGCCCGATATCATCAAGGTCTGCGGTGAATCCCACGTCTTGCCCGCCTCCACCAACCCGACACGGCCCTTTACGGTGAACACGCTTGAAGAACATCTGGATATGCTGATGGTCTGCCACCATCTGGACAAATCCATCCCCGAAGACGTGGCCTTTGCCGAGAGCCGCATCCGGCGCGAAACCATTGCCGCCGAGGACATCCTGCACGACATGGGCGCGTTTTCCATCATCGCCAGCGACAGTCAGGCCATGGGGCGGGTGGGCGAAGTGTTGATCCGCACATGGCAAACCGCCGACAAGATGAAGAAACAACGTGGCCGCCTGCCAGAGGAAACCGGCGACAACGATAACCTGCGGGTGCGCCGTTATATCGCCAAATACACCATCAATCCGGCCATTGCCCATGGTATCGGCCATGAAATCGGCTCCGTGAGCGAGGGAAAACGCGCCGATCTGGTGCTGTGGAATCCGGCGTTTTTCGGGGTGAAACCGGAAATGGTGCTGCTCGGCGGCACGATCGCCATGGCGCAGATGGGGGATCCGAATGCCAGCATTCCGACCCCGCAACCGGTCTATTCGCGCCCTATGTTCGGCGCTTTTGGTCGGGCGTTGGAGAATTCTTCGGTGACATTCGTCTCGGAAGCCGCCATGTCCGAAGATATCGAAATGCGCCTTGGGCTGGCAAAGCAGGTGGTGGCGGTGAAAAACACCCGCGACATTGGCAAGAAA
>JALWOO010000018.1 GCA_027083485.1 Amylibacter sp.
TTTGATGCTTTCGCCCACTTTCAACGTGCCGCTTTCAACGCGACCGGTTAGCAAACGACCAATAAACGGGTCGGCCCCAAGGGTGGTGGCCAACATGGAAAACGGCTCCTCGCGGCGCGACAATTGCGCCGGGGCGGGGACATGTTCCAGAATAAGGTCAAAAAGCGCGGTCAGGTCTTTGCGCGGGCCATCCAGCTCGTGATCGGCCCAGCCAGCCCGGCCGGAAGCATACATATGCGGGAAATCCAGCTGTTCATCGGTGGCGCCAAGGCTGGCAAACAGATCAAAACATTCGTCCAGCGCGCGATCGGATTCAGCATCCTGTTTGTCCACCTTGTTCAGCACAACAATCGGGCGCAGACCTAGAGCGAGCGCCTTGGATGTCACGAATTTGGTTTGTGGCATCGGGCCTTCGGCAGCATCCACCAACAACACCACACCGTCCACCATGGACAGGATGCGTTCCACTTCGCCCCCGAAATCGGCGTGGCCGGGGGTGTCAACGATGTTGATGCGATGGCCATTCCATTCAATACTGGTGGCTTTGGCAAGGATGGTAATCCCGCGCTCGCGCTCCAGATCGTTGCTGTCCATGGCGCGTTCGGCCACGGCTTGATTCTCCCGGAATGCGCCGGATTGTTTGAGCATTTCATCCACAAGAGTGGTTTTGCCATGGTCAACGTGCGCGATGATCGCGATATTTCTAAGGTCCATTATCGGTGCCTGTCATGTAAAAAGGGTGTGCAGCGTTTTGCCATGGGTCCGATTAGCGGGCCAATCGCAGAACGCAGCAACATCTACCCCTGGTGCTGGTTTTGGATGTTTCATCGGCGAAAGAGTCGCCAGGGAAACGCGGTATTGGCTGCCCCATACAGGACAAAAGCAATTTTGGCTAGGGCTTTGTCTTGACTGTGACGATTGAGGCCGTTTT
Organism: Amylibacter sp.; assembly: GCA_027083485.1. Classification (GTDB taxonomy): domain Bacteria; phylum Pseudomonadota; class Alphaproteobacteria; order Rhodobacterales; family Rhodobacteraceae; genus Amylibacter. Next base: position 932 of record JALWOO010000018.1, read on the forward strand.
ATCTATTTCGAATTCGCCTAAATATCCCCGCCGGAGGCATTATAACTTTTATGCCTCCGGCGGGGATATTTAATTCGAATTCGAAATACAGTTAGTGGTTCCCTTTGCACAGGCTGTGATCTGCCAGTGCATGAATGACATTGCAGCTCCCGACGTGACCTTCATCGGGTAAGGTCGCGATGCGGGCGAGTTCTTTTTCGAGTTTCTTTAGTTTGGAGATTCGCGCGCGCACAGATTGCAGGTGATGTCCTGCCAATGCGTGGGCGCGTGTGCAGGGTTGATCGGGGTGACGGGATAATTCCACCAGCTCGCGGATGTCTTCGATGCTCAGTCCGAGTTCACGGGCATGGCGGATGAAGGACAAGCGTTCCAGCCCGGCCTGATCATAGCGGCGCTGGTTGCCTGTGGTGCGGCCGGCGTTTTCGATTAGCCCCATTTGCTCATAATAGCGGATCGTGGGGATCTTTACGCCGGTTTTGGCTGACAGCTGGCCGATGGAGAACATTTTCAAAAAACCTCTTGAAGCTCTAGTTGCTGGAGACATTACATATATACCGACTCAAGAAAAAGGAAAGAGAATGGCTGGCCATCATCACCATCATCATCACGTGGATCCCGAAGCAGGCGACGCCAAGGTGCTTTGGGCGGTCGGGGTCAATCTGGCCCTGACCGTTGTGCAAATCATTGGCGGCATCTGGGCGGGAAGCCTCGCGCTGGTGGCGGACGCGATCCACAATTTGTCGGATGCGGTTTCGCTGGGCATTGCCTTTGCCGCCCGCAAAATCGCGCGCCGGCCGGCGGATGCGGCCATGACGTTTGGCTATGGTCGTGCCGAGATCGTGGCTGCTCTGGTGAATTACACCACGCTGATCGTGATCGGTGTCTATCTGGTCTACGAGGCGATTTTGCGTTTGATCAATCCGGCTGATGTGGATGGGTGGTTGGTTGTTATCATTGCCGGAGTGGCGCTTGTGGTTGACCTGGCCACGGCGATGCTGACCTTTGCTTTGTCCAAGAACAGCATGAACATACGGGCCGCATTCTTGCATAATGTGGCCGATGCACTCGGTTCGGTTGCCGTCATCGTCGCGGGGACGTTGATCATCTGGTATGACTGGCGTTTGGTTGACCCGCTGATCACCCTGTTGATTGCAGGCTATATCCTTTGGATCAGTTTTGTCGAAATCGGGCCGGTGATCCGCATTCTGATGTTGGGCAGTCCGCAGGATATGGATGCGCAAAAAGTCATGGCGGATATCGGCACTGTGGCCGGGGTGCAGGGCGTGCATCATATGCACCTGTGGCAAATGCAGGAACATGCGGTGGCGCTCGAGGCTCATATTGTGATTGTTCAGGCCCATTGGCCCGAGGTGGCGGACATCAAGACCGCGATCAAGGAATTGCTGAAATCCGGCTATGGCATTGAACATGTGACACTGGAACTGGAAAGCAGCGATCATGCTTGTGTGCA
>JALWOO010000019.1 GCA_027083485.1 Amylibacter sp.
ATTGGCCTGAACCTCGTGCATTTCGGCACAGAATTCATCGACCGGTTTGCCTGCTTTTGCCGCAGCCAGTTCGGCAGGGGTGCCGTGTTCATCCGTGGCGCAGATGTACATGACCTCGTTGCCCAACGCGCGGTTGAAACGGGCGTAAACGTCTGATGGCAGTTGGCTGCCGACCAGATTGCCCAGATGTTTGATCCCGTTGATGTAAGGAAGCGCAGAGGTGATGAGTATGCGTGCCATGTCCGTTATGCCTATGTTTGTTGGTTCCCCGTCCTTAGAACAATTTGTCGGTCAGGGAAAGCGGGGAAGGCGCTATTTGCGCCGCTTGAGCAGCCGGTTGATGATGAAAGAGGTGCGCGGCACATATTTATAGCGCGTGCGCGTCGGGTTGGTTGCGCGCGCGCGGGTGCGCGACAGGCCGAATACCAGCAATAACCCATGCGCGACGCTGACAAAGGCAAACAGGGCAAAGGGGCCGTAAACACCGATCAGGGCAGAGGCAACAATCGGGCTGAAAATTGCGCCCACGGCGTAAAAAACAAACAGGGTGGCGTTCAGGGATACCCGATCATCCGGCGTGCAGAAATCGTTGGCATGGGCGATGGATACGGAGAAAATCGGATAGGTGGCCGCGCCGAAAAACACCGCTGTGGCCAGAACGGAAATTGCCGAACCGCTGCTGACGGCGGCCATGGCTCCACAGGCAAGAATGCTGACCACGGACAGGCCGATCAACACCCAGCGCCGGTCATATTTATCCGCAAGCCAGCCGGTCGGATATTGGGCCAGCGCACCGCCCACCAATACCAGCGCCATGAAATAGCCGACTTCCTTGGCCGACAGCCCCACATTCAGCCCGTAAAGCGGCCCCACCATACGAAAGGCGGCAGAGGTCAGGCCGGCAACCACCACGCCGGCCACGCCGAGCGGCGAAACGATCCATGTTTTGCGCAGTTGCAACCGCAGCGCCTTGGGCACGGGGGGCTGTTCGATTTTGGTCATCGCCAAGGGCAACAGACAGGCGCAGCACAGGATTGCCAGCAGATTATAGGAAAAATAGGCAGCGGGTTCCAGAAAACCGATCATCATCTGTGCGAGCGATGAGGCCGTAATATCCACCACCCGATAGCCGCCCATCACGCGGCCCCGGTTTTCATTGGTCAGGCGCGCCTGCATCCAGGCCTCGATCACGGTGTAGCAACCCGCCACGCACAGGCCGGTCATGATCCGCAACAAGGTCCAGCTGTTCGGGGATACCAGCATCGGATGGGCAATGGCTCCGATCGCGCCGAGGGCTGCGAAAATGGCAAAACTGCGGGCGTGGCCAACGCTTCCCATCAGGCGCGGAGACCACCAGCAGCCGACAAAAAAGCCCAGAAAATGGGCCGAGCCAAGCATCCCGATTTGCGTCGTGGAAAAGCCCTCTTGCACACCGGAAAGCGCGTCAAGCGGGCCGATGGCCCCCGAGCTGAGCTGCAACAGGGCTATCGATAAAAACAGGGCCGCAAAAGAAAGCATCACGCGCATGGCTGGGTCCGGAATTCGGGCGGTTTACGCGGAACATTTGCACAGATGCCCTGCGGATGAAGCGCTATTTGCGACATGGACAGGACAATTTTTCGGGGGGCTAAATCCGTTTGCCGGTTTCGCCATCAAACAGATGCAGGTCGTGGCCCGGGGTATCAAAACCCAGAACGGTGCCGGTTTCAATGGTTTGCACCCCGTTCAGGGAGGCAACCACCTGTGTATCCGTGCCGTTCAGATAGCCATGCACCAGCGTATTTGCCCCCAGCTGCTCAAGCAGTTCCACCTGAAGCTCGAAAGGCCCGTTGTCAGCCGGCACCAGATGTTCGGGACGGATGCCAAGGGTGACGCTTCCCTGTGCATTGCCGCCGGTTTGTATCACCGTGCCATTGCTCAGGGTGACACTGCCGTCGCTGGCTGTGGCGGGCAGGAAATTCATTGACGGAGAGCCGATAAAGCCGGCAACAAATATCGAGGCGGGCCGTTCATAGAGTTCAATCGGCGTGCCGAATTGTTCCACATAGCCGCCATTCAGCACCATCAGGCGATCACCGAGGGTCATGGCCTCCACCTGATCGTGGGTCACATAAATCGCGGTGACGCCAAGTCGGCGTTGCAATTTGCGGATTTCCAGCCGCATTTGCACCCGCAATTTGGCGTCAAGGTTGGACAGGGGTTCGTCAAACAAAAACACCTGCGGATCGCGCACAATGGCCCGTCCCATGGCGACACGCTGGCGCTGACCGCCGGACAACTGGCGCGGTTTGCGGGGCAGATATTCGCGGATTTCCAGAATATCGGCGGCTTCTTCGACCTTTTGGCGGATCTCGGCCTTGGACATGCCGCGGATTTTCAGCCCGTACCCCATGTTT
>JALWOO010000020.1 GCA_027083485.1 Amylibacter sp.
AAGGACGACACGGTGCAGGACTTGAACATCACCGATGAAAACGCTGATATGTTTGAGTTTTTGCTGGAAGAAGGCTGCCGCCCGGGTGATCTTTTGCCGATTGAGGAAGACTCTCGCGGTTCCTATATCCTGAACTCCAAAGACCTGTGCATCATGCCCAAACTGAACGAGTATCTGCGCATCGGTGTGGATAGCCTCAAGGTTGAGGGCCGTGGCAAATCCGAATACTATTGCGCCGTGGTAGCGCGCGCCTATCGCATGGCGATTGATGATTATTATGCCGATCCGGAAAACTGGAATCCGCTGCCCTATATGCGTGAATTGGAATCCGTGGGCAATCGGGGCTATACGCTGGCGTTTCACGATGGCCGCCTGACCAACCATGCCCACAACTATGAACACACCGCCGCCATTGCCCAATGGGAATATGCCGGTGTGGTCAGCGGTGTTACCGATGATGCGCTGCTGGTGGATGTGAAAAACAAGCTGGAAGCCGGCGAGGTTCTGGAATTCATTTCACCTGTTACACGCGAACCGGTCTTGCTGCGGCTCTATGATTTCGAAGTGGCCAAGACCGGCGAACGCAAGGATGTGATCCATGGCGGCAGCCAGACCACCATCCGCATTCCCTTTGCGCTGTTTGATCACGAAGACCCCGCTGACATCCGCGCCCGCTTCCCTGCCTTTAGCGTCATGCGCAAGGAACGCGCCTTGTCAGAGGATCAATGGGCAAGGATTCGATTGGACAAGCTGACACAGGGGCTGGAAATCACCGGCAAGGACAATCCCAAAGCCTATGAAAAACGCCGCGATGCGGTGATTGATGCCATCGGCGACGGCGCGGAAGAACGCCGGCTCAAGACCAACCGTGTTGGCACGGCGGGTTGTTGCGGCAAGGGCTGCAACGGGTGCCTGATGTTCTGGGAAGACCCGCAATATGCCCGCGCCCGCGAGGTGCTGGAAAAACGCAAACTGGGTGAACAGCTCAGCCGCGCCGAAGCAACCGAATTCAAACTGCCCGCGCTGTAACGTTTATCCGTACCGGAACTTGGCGGCCAAAATGGCGCTGACCATACCGACAGACAGCACGTTTGCCGCAATCAGCGGAAGCGACCCTGCCAGCACGCCATAAGCCAGCCAAAGCAGCATGGTGACCAGCACTAAAACATTGGTGCCCAATGACAGGTCTTTTGTTTCTTTGCTTCGCCAGGCTTTGATCGTTTGGGGAAGCCAACAAATGGTGCCGAGCACGGCCGCCAGATAACCAATTACATCAATCGTTTCCATGATTTCCCTTTTTGCAAAGCTGCAAACACAACCCGCAAAGGGGATCGTAAAATCACAGAGAAGTCAATGCGCCGCCTTATTCCCATTCCATCTGGCTAAAGGCAGCCAAAGCATTGCGCTTGGCCAGACCGTCAAAATTGGCCAGATAAGAAAAGGCGGATTGGTCCACACTGGCCGCACCGTTCATATCGCCACCGGCCTCCATATAGGCCGCAACCTTTGTGCGCAGGTTAACCAGATAATCATAGGTATCCCGCTTTGCCGCCGCCATATCCGCCGCCGCGCCATGCCCGGGCACAACATGCGCCGCGTTATAGGCGGCCATCGCGTCATATGTTTCCAACCATGCGAGCGTATTTGAAACGGTGTTCACCCCTAAAATCCGCTCCAGATACACCATATCGCCGGTAAAAACGGTGCTGGAATCCGCATGCCAGACAAAGCTGTTTCCCGGCGTATGCGCACCGTTGAGATGCCGGATAAGGAGCTTTGTTCCGCCAAGAGACAAAGTATATTCGCTATCAAAAGCCACATCCGCATAAACCGGATCGGTCGTTGCCATCAAATCATCACCCACCAGATTTGCCAGAAAAGTAAGCTGCATTGAGCCGCGCTCATGCTGATCGTCCACCGCATCCTGCGAGGCAATCACCGTTGCACCCTGTTCTTTCCAGTAGCCATTCCCCAGCCAGCGATGATCCTGCCCGCCGGTATTAATCACATATTTCACCGGCTGATCCGTCACGGTTTTAATCACTTCATGCAACACCTTGGCTCCGACATAGCTCCCGCCCGCATCAATCAGAACCGCGCCTTCCGGTGTCACCACAAGCCCGAATGTCGCATTATTACCAAGGTTTTCAGGGCTGCGTTGGGTCAAGTCCCCGACGATGGCATAAACATTATCCGCCACCGGCTGCACCGTCAGTTTCGATTCAGCCGCAACCGGGCTGGCGAGGGTGGCAATCAGCAGCCACAGCACTATGCGTATTTGTTTCATCGGCGCAGCTTGCGCGATCCGGACATCCTGTTGCAACACTTGTTTTGTCGCAGGTTAATGCTTGGTGACCTTGGCAACAAAACTATAGCCAACGCCGTGAATGGTTTTGATATAGCTTTGCTCCGGTTCACCCGCCGCCAGCTTGCTTCGCAGGCGCATGATATGCACATCAATCGCCCGATCACCGGAAAAGCTCTCTCGGCCACGGGCGGAATCCAGCAGTTGATTACGGCTGAACACGGTGCCGGGGTTAGACAAAAACTGATACAAAATCTCGAATTCCGTCGTGGTTAACGGCACTGTTTCATCTGTATCCACCCGTTTGAGCGTTCGTTCAGCATAATTGACCTGCCAATTTCCGAATACAAACAGCGGATGCCCGCTATCGCCCGCAAAATCGTCGGCCTTGCACCGGCGCAAGATGGATCGCACCCGTGCCAGTAGTTCCCGAGGCTCGTAGGGTTTGACCATGTAATCATCCGCCCCGAATTCCAGCCCCATCACCCGATCCAAAGGTTCATCATTTCCGGACAGAACCAAAATCGGCAGGCTGGATTCATGGCGAATATCACGGGTAATCTCCAAGCCGTTCTTGCCCGGCAGCCCAATATCCAGAATGCACAAATCAACCGCGTTTCGTTCTAAAAGGGCCTGCATCCCGGCGGCATCGGATGCACATAGCACGTCAAATCCCTGCTTTCCCAGATACCGCTCCAGAAAAGAGGTGATCTGCGGATCATCATCAACAACAAGGATCAGTTCTTTTTGCAAGGCTCTGTTTTCTCTCGTTGGAATCAACAGCATAGGAGGTATTTCATAGAGAATTTTACCTTCGGAAACTGGCGTTTAACAAGGAAGTATGTAAAACTCGTTCCCGATGTATCAGGGATACACCACTTTGGTTACAAAGGTAACAAAAAATGCGAATTCCTGCCCGAAAAACCACCCCGATGCGCTGGCGGCGAATGCTTCCGGTTGCGCTCAGCGGGGCGATTGTTCTGGTAACGATTCTTGCAGTGATGTTGACCATCAGCACCCAAACCGCAACACGATTCCGCAACATCAAGGCCGGCTGGCAGGAGTATTCCCATACAGCCGACCCTCGCGGCATCTGGATCTCTGAAATTCGCGGTTTTTTAGGGTATGGTGGCATGATCCATAACTTTAAAAACTACGTATTGCGACAAGACCCGATCTACGAAAAGGCCCTGCGCGTCCAAACCAGTTACGTATTGAATGCGATCTCTTCCTACCTGAATGCAAACCCTGATCCGCTTGAGGAAAAAGCACTCAAGGATATTCGCACCACAGTCGAGGAATACGCCGCCAAAATCGACCAAATCAAGCAGGATATCGTCGCAGGAAAGAACCCGAAAGAAGTCGATTCAAAAGTTCGGGTCGATGATTCCGCCGGCATTGCCGCGCTTGCAAGTCTGGAACGCCACTGGATTGAACAACGGCAAAACAAGCTGAATGCCATTGTGACGGCGCTTTCCGAAGGCGACGCACTGGTGCGTTCGCTGGTGTGGGTGATGGCATTGTTGACGGTGCTTGTCGGCTTGATTGCAGCCCTTATTTACCGTCTCGTCACCAGTGCCTTTCGCAGCAACGAAGCCGAGTTAAACGAACTCAAGGCGCGCAAGCTTGCCGAAGAAGAAGAACGCAAACTGGCCTGGGTGGTGCAACAAAGCCCTGCATCCATTTTGATCACGGATACCAAAGGGACAATCGAATTTGTGAACCGAAAACTGCTGGAGCTAACCGGCTATCAGGAACATGAGCTGATCGGGAAAACCCCCAATATATTGAAATCCGGCCATACAACACGGGATGACTACGCCGAAATCTGGCAACGCCTTGCCCAGGGGCACCCCTGGTCCGGCGTGTTCAAAAACCTGCGCAAGGACGGCAGCCATTACTGGGCCGCCACCAGCCTGATTCCGCTGCTGGACGAACAGGGCCAGATCATCAATTATATCGGGATGGGTGTTGATATCACCGAAAAACGCCGCGTGGATGAACAAATCGCGCAGGTGCAGAAAATGGAGGCCGTCGGGATTCTGGCCGGTTCTGTTGCCCATGATTTTAACAATATTCTGATGACGATAATCGGCAACACTGAACTTATCCGACTGGATGCGGAAGAATTCGATGCGCCCGAAGACGTGTCAACCTCATTGGAGCAGATCGAAATTGCTTCGCGCAGGGCACGGGTGTTAATCCAGCAATTGCTGTCCTTTGCCCGTCAGCAGCCCCGCAGCGCCAAACGGCTGGAACTGAATGCGGCAATCAACGAAGCTCTGGAACTGATCCACGTTTCAAGCACTGCCAAAGCCAAAATCGTATTCCATTCCAATGCGGATAATGTGGCCACCGACATTGATCCGACGGCCTTTTACCAGATCATTATGAACCTGTGCCACAACGCAATCGAAGCCATGGGCGACAAAGGCGGTACGGTAACCATTACGCTGGATGCCCTTGCTCCGGATGACCCCGAAGGGCTGGCCGGATTACAAGACGACTCCCTTGGCACTCTGCGGATTCTCGTCTGCGATAATGGCCCCGGTATCCCCAAAGATATTCAGGAGAGGGTGTTTGATCCGTTTTTTTCAACCAAACCTGCGGGCAAGGGCACCGGTCTTGGTCTGGCTATTGTGCGCAACTGGATCACCGAAGTTCATGGCGAAGTCACCCTGCAAAGCTCCCGCTCCAAAGGCACCTGTTTCACTCTGCTGTTTCCCCGTTTTGAGGCCATCACCGATCGCGCCCCGATTGCCACAACACCGCCAAGCGGACATGAACATATTTTGCTGGTCGATGACGAAGAAGACTTGCTCTATACAATCCGCCGAATGATGGCGCGGCTTGGGTATCGGGTCGAGGCATTTTCCAATCCGGCCCTGGCACTGCATGCTTTTCGGACCGCACCGGACAGTTTTGACATGGTTGTCAGCGATCTGATGATGCCGGAAATGGGGGGCGATACCCTGATTGAACGTTTGCGGGAAATCCGCCCCGAATTGCCGGCTTTGCTTTTGTCCAGCCATCAGAAAAACACTCCGTTCCCCAAGGGGTTCACCCCCGTCATGCACATAAAAAAGCCGGTCGATTTAATGGGGTTGGCAACAGCTTTACGCCAAACACTGGAAAACTGAAGCCTTGGCATTGAGTGCCTGCATCAAAAAGGCTCCGGCTTCGGCCCCCACGCGATCGGCGCAGTCCAGACAGCTGGCCACGGACACCCCGTCAAGATAGTTCCCCATCAAAAACAACCCCTCAACACGATCATGGGTTCCGCCCAATACCGCACGGCGATTTTCATGGCCCAGCGAATATTGCGGCAAACCCAGCGACCAGCGCCGCAAACGGGTAACAACAGGCGCACCAGTGATACCCAGAATTTGCGACAACTCCTGCCGGACCTGCGCAATCAGCGCCTCATCCGGCAATTTCACCAGTGCCGGATTTCGCATCCCGCCAGCATAGGCCGAAATCGCCACATGCCCTTTGGGTGCGCGCCCCGCATACATCGTCGAGGCAAACTGTGCACCAGAGATAATCCGGCTATCCGATTTGGTGGTCAGAAAACCCAAACCATCCAGCGGGTGCGCCACTTGTTCATGTCGATAGCCGAAAAACACCACGGAAATTGGCGGTGCCATTATTTCCTGCAAAGCAGTCGCCCCTTCCGGATCAAGCTTTTCCAACAACCCCGCCGCCACATGTGGCTGGGCGGCAACCACAACGGCGCGCGCCTGTCGGGTGCCTTGTGTGGTTTTTACCAAGAACCCCTGTGCGGTTTTTTGCAGGCCCAAAACCGTAACGCCCGTTTTGATCCGCTCCCCCAGCATCCCGGCCAGACGAGTCGGCACCGTGGCCATGCCACCTTGCCATGAATACAGATGCCGCCCCGGTTCACTACCCCGTTTCGCCACCAGCACGCCGCGGGTGATGGATCCGAATTCCTGCTCCATTTCCGCCAGCCTGCCAAAGGCCCCGCTGATCGACAGCCGTTTCGCATCCCCCATAAACAGCCCTGCCGCCATCGGATCAATCACCTTGTCGGCAAACTCGCGCCCGAAACGGCGGCTGGCAAAAGCGTGGATGGTTTCTTCGGCTCCGCCCCTTTTGCGCGGTCGCAGACCTTCCAGCAACATCGACAGGCGCCCTTTGACCGACAGGTAATCGGACCGGAAAAACCCCAGCGGATGGGTGGAAATCCCGCTAAGCTTGCCCGCGTCCAGCAAATAGCGCCGCTTCACACCCGCCCCCAGATCGCGGGCATCGGCCAGCAAATCCAGATCCGACAAATGTTGTACCGCCGCAGGCAGTGACGCATTGAAGGTGGTCGGACCGTGTTCCATCAGGAACCCCTGAAACCGCTGCGAAATCGCATTGCCACCGGTGCGCACCTGCCGTTCCAGCAGCTGCACATCCAGCCCCTGCCGCATCAGGTTGTGGGCCGTTGCCAGCCCGGAAACTCCGCCACCAATGACAATCACATCCAACATCATTTGCGCCAGTTCTTTACAAAAGCAGGCGGTCCCGCATCGCCAAACCGGCGTTTGGCAAGCCGGGTCAGGTCTGCTTTGGTCACTTCGGTTCGCCCTTCGCCGCGCACATAATCCTCGGCCCGGTGGCGCACCATGCGGCGCACAAAACCCGGCACCCGCGCCAGATGCGCCGTGGCGTCGCCTGTCCAGCGCATGGTGGTGCCAGCCGGAATCATCGGCATAATCACCGCGCCACCTTGGGGTTGATAGGTACACAGATGATCCTCGCCCATCATGTTGCCATTCAACGCCAAAGGCCGCGCCCGACAGCCCCCGCAAAGCTTTTGATATTCACAAGCCCCGCAACGGCCCTCTGGCTTGGGCGTCCGCAATGCATTCAAAACCGGCGCATTTTCCCAGATATCGGCAAAGGATTTTTCCCGCACCGACCCGCAGGTATTTTCCATGAACGGACAGGGCGTCACGTCGCCCGTCGGGGTGATCCGCGCGTAATGGGTCGCAGCGATACAGCCCCCCGCGTCATAGCCATGCGCTGCGGTGATCGGCCATTCGGGATCCATTTCAATCGCAATCCGTTTGAAATGCGGCGCGCATTTGGCCCGCACCATCAACCGCTTTTCCTGTTTCGCCGCCTGGGCCACACGGCGCAAAACATGGTCGTATTTTTCAGCCGAAATGCCGGAATATTTTTCGCCGCGACCGGTGCAGACCATAAAGAACACGTTCAGCACCATCGCCCCCGCTTCGCGCGCAAAACCGACCATGTCGTCTATTTCATCCGCCGTTTCATCGGTGGCGGAAAAATGGATCTGGAAGGGCATGCCCGCATCCTTGCAGGCGTCAATCCCCTGCATGGTTTTCGCCCAGGCCCCCTGTTTGCCGCGAAAATCATCGTGGGTTTTCGGGTTCAGCGAATCCACCGAAATGCCCACACCGGCCACACCGGCCTGTTGCAATTCGGCCAGCCGGTCCGGCCGCAACAACATGCCGTTGGTGCCGACCACCACCATCAACCCCAGCCCGCTGGCATGGCGGGCCAGTTCCGGCAGATCGCGGCGCAACATCGGCTCGCCCCCGGTCAGAACCACCATGGCCTCGGGGCCGACCTCGGCGATTTCGCCAAGCACCCGTTTCAGATCACCGGTTTGCAACTCGTCAACGGCCCCTTCCTTCAGCACTTTGGCATCCAGATAGCAATGCGCACAGGCAAGGTTGCACCTTTCGGTCAGGTTCAGGGCAATCAGATAAGGGGCCTCGGCCATCGCCTATTTCCCATCCACCGGACACATGGCCATGCGCGCCATGGCAAAGGCTTCTTCCTCGATCTCGGCTCCAATTTCCGTAAGGCCCTTTTCACGGGCGAAATTTTCGATACTGGTTTTCACCTGATCGCGGAACGCTTCCGGCACCCGTTGCAGCCGCGCCAGCGTCGCCGCGCGCCAGACCACGGTTTCGCGCAGGACCGGTTGCAAGGCGGCCTCGGCCATAAACGGTTCCACATGCGCGCAATTCACCACGCCCGACGCATCGCGGCGCGCCGATTTTTCCGCCCGCAGACCGATGTTTTCCCGCACGGATTCATCGGCAATGCTGTCCAGCAACGCGCGGGCATCATCGGCCCAGTCCAGCCGTTCAAAACCCTGTTGCACCACCCCTGCAGCGTCTCCCCCGCCGGGCATCATTTTCGCCATCACGGATTCCACAAACCGCGTGGTGATAAAGGTATGGCCCTGTTTCTGGGCCTCGCGGATCACGCCGGTGCGGGCCATGCCGCGCACGAATTCCGGCGCGCGGTTGATCATTTCGCTGGCTTCATCGGACCACATGATGGTTTCCTCGGCCACCACATCAGAGGGCGGGAAATGTTCCACCTGACCGATCCAAACATGGCAACCCACCATCCGCAGCAGGTTTTCCGTGTTGCCGCCAATATCCAGCCCCGCATCCGCATGGACACCGGTTTTGCCCAGCAACAGCAGCGATGCCCCGACCTTCTCCACATACTTCTTGATGGCCTGATAGGGCTTGCCCGCCACCAGTTCGCAGGTGACTTCTACTCCGGCATCGCGGGCGACGGTTTCAGCCACGTTCAAATGCGCCTGATAGATTTTGGCAATGCCGTCATCAATCAGCTCTTCGTGCAACTGTTCCTGTTCCTTGAAACGAAACACCTTGCCCGCCTCTTCGTCCAGCACGGTGGAAATCTTGTTAAAGGCCACATAATGATAAAACGGATCATAGGCCGCGACCACATGCACCGGCGCATTCAGGCGTTTACCGATATCCATTGCGGTCAGCAGGGCACCGAAAGATTTCGGCGACCCGTCCATGGCCACCACCAGCGGGCCATCGCCTATCTGCAAGCGGCGATCCCTGGCTACGAACACATCCATTTGCGCGCGCCGCACCACCCGTTCGCAAACGGTGCCGATGGTGGAACCGGCCACCGCCCCCAGCCCCAGCGCGCCCATGAACAGCACATCATGGTCGCCTTTGCCCATGGCCTCCAGCAGGCAGGCATAATTCTTGCCCTCCGGCGACAGCCGGTCAAAGGGCACATCGGCGGCCCTGGCCACGGCCTCTGCCGCGTCGTGATAGCTGTCGGAAATCAGACCAAGCCCCATGCCGATCAGATCCTCGTGAACCTCGCGCTGGTGTTCCATTTCGCTTTCGCGCTGATACCGTTCGGGCAGACCGCCTTCCATCTGTTTGAACCGCCGGTCATGCAGACGCGCCGCATAGGCGTGAATGCCGGTGATCCGGCCATCG
>JALWOO010000021.1 GCA_027083485.1 Amylibacter sp.
GTCCAGCCCTTCCCAGCCAATCGGGGCCACATCCGCAATCAGCCCCATGATGGCGCTGCCGGTTTTGGGGCGCACGCTCAGGAAGGCTTCGGGGCGGCTGTTGGAGGGCACCCAGTGGCGTTCCCAGCCGTTCACGGTGGCCGTGTGTGTGTTGCGGTAATCGTGGGTCGCCACATTTACCAGAGATCCGTAGCCGAAAAATTTGCTCATGTTTTCTTACCAGACAATTGGGGCGCGGCGGCCCTGTGATTTTGCACGCCGGATATCCGCCAGCACTGCTTGTGCATTGGCAACCCGCTCGGCAGAGGCGGGGTGGGTGCTGAGGAAGCTGTTGGAGCCGCCGGTTCTGGCCAGCTCCTTTACCCCGCGTTCCGCGTCATAGCCGGCGCGATCGGTGATGTGGACAGCGATTGTATCGGCTTGAAGTTCGTATTTTTTGGAATAGGCCAGCCCACCGATCCGGGTGCCGAGGTTGACGCCAGCGCGCGTATCGCCACCGCCCAGCCCGACCAGCAAGCCAAGCACGGCACCACCAAGAATTTGGTTGTTGCGCGATTTTATCAGGTGTGTTGCGGTTTGGTGTCCGGCCTCATGGGCCATGACGAAGGCCAGTTCATCGTCGTTTTGCACCTGTTTGAGCATGTTGGAATTGAAGGTAATCAACGGGCGGCCATCCCTGCCGATGCTTTGAAAGGCATTGGCCGGCTCGTTGGGGTCTTCGCGCAGTGCGAATTGAAAGTCGCAAAAGCTGGCCGGTTTATCCTGATGGAACGAGCGGCAAATCTGTTCGGCCACCGGTTCCACCCGTGCGGTAACGCGGGCATAACGGGCCGAGGCTTGCCCCATATCGGCAGAGGCTACCGGCGCGGCGGGGCGCGGGGCCGTGGCGGGCTGGTCAATGCAGCCCGTAAGCAGGAGTGCGCTCAGGGCGGGGAGCAGAATATTGCGCATTTGGTTTCCTCGTTTTGCCAAAAATAATCACGCAAGCGGTATGGTTCAAGCCGCTTGCGCAAAATACTGTTGCCGACAGGCTGGCAGGCTGGCAGGTTCTGCTCTTACTTGCCCAGACACCAGCGCATCACGGCTTTTTGGGCGTGCAGGCGGTTTTCGGCCTCGTCAAAGATCACCGAATGCGGGCCGTCCATGACGGAAGAAGTGACCTCTTCTTCGCGGTGGGCGGGCAGGCAGTGCATGAACAGGGCATCCGGTTTGGCGTGCGCCATCAGTGCGTCATTGACCTGATAGGCCTGCAACAGGTTGTGACGGCGCTGGCGGGTGGATTGGCTGTCGTGCATGGAAACCCATGTGTCGGCCACTACCAGATCGGCCCCTTCAACGGCTTTTTCCGGATTGCGCTCTATGGTGACATTCGCGCCTTTGGAACGGGCCAGTTCGATGAATTCCGCTTCCGGATCCAGTTGCGCCGGACCGGAGAATACGAAATCGAAACCGAATTGCCCCGCCGCATGCAGGAAGCTGGCGGCGACGTTGTTGCCGTCGCCGGTCCAGACGACTTTCTTGCCCTTGATCGGGCCGCGGTGTTCTTCGTAGGTCTGGATATCGGCCATGATCTGGCAGGGGTGGGTGCGGTTGGTCAGCCCGTTGATCACCGGCACAGAGGCATATTCCGCCAGTTCCAGCAATACGCTTTCCTCGAATGTGCGGATCATGATCATATCCACATAGCGCGACAGGACGCGGGCGGTGTCGGCGATGCTCTCGCCGTGGCCCAGTTGCATGTCGGTGCCCGACAGCACCATGGTTTGCCCGCCCATCTGGCGCACACCCACATCGAAGGACACCCGCGTGCGGGTCGAGGGTTTTTCAAAAATCAGCGCCACCATGCGATTTGCCAGCGGCTGTTCCGCGTCCGGCGTGCCCTTGGGCAGACCTTTGCGGGCGGCCTTCATGGCGGCGGCCTGATCGATCATGCCGCGCAGGGCGGCAGGATCGGTGGTGTGGATGTCTAGAAAGTGGTTCATAGCTTTGCCTCTACTGCGGTTGCCGCCTGATCGAGCCGGGCAACGGCCTCCTTGATGTCGTCATTGGAAATATTGAGCGGGGGCAGGAGGCGGATCACGTTATCCCCCCCCGGCACGGTCAGCACACCGGCGTCATAACCGGCGTTGACCACATTCATGTTCGGGACTTTGCATTTGATGCCCAGCATCAGGCCGGAGCCGCGCACCAGTTCGAACACATCGGGGTGACTGGCGACCAGCCCTTCCAGTGCCTGCCGGAACTGGCCGGATTTTTCCGAAACACCGGCAAGGAATTCCTCGTTGGCGATAATGTCCATCACCTTGCCGCCCACGGCACAGGCCATGGGGTTGCCGCCGTAGGTGGTGCCGTGGCTGCCGGCGGTCATGCCGGAAGCGGCCTTT
>JALWOO010000022.1 GCA_027083485.1 Amylibacter sp.
TCAGGCCATATGCCTGTGTAAATTTTCACCCTGTTTTCTTACGTCAATATTTCAACCTCCGCCTGTTCCAGCGCCCGCAACAGCTCCCCCTGAGGGCGCTGGCTGGACACCAGATAATCCACACCGACCAGATTGCTCACCGTATAACCTGCCGCATGATTGAACTTTGTATGATCCACCACCAGCGTCAGTTGCGCTGACCCCCGAATCATCGCCCGCGCCACCTGGGCCTCCTGATTCGAAAAATCCGTTGCCCCCTTGGCATCCAGTGCCCCCACCGTCAAAACCGCCATATCGGCGCGGTATAAATCAATCTCCCCCATCGCGGTCACCCCGACAGTCTGGGCGTTATCCCCCCGATACCGCCCCCCGAGCAGATAGATTTCCGCATTGCCCGACCCTTCGGCAAAAGCCGCAGCAATCCGCGTTGCATTGGTAATCACCGTCAGCCGCTTTACCCGCGCAAGGGCATGCGCACAAATCAGCGTTGTAGATCCCGTATCCATAAACAGGGTCATCCCCGGCTTGACCACTTCCAGCAGATTCTCCGCAACCTTTTGCTTGGCTGGGGCGTTATGGCGCATCCGCGTTTCAAACCTCCCTTCGGAACGCGCCACAATTGCCTGTGCGCCTCCGTGAACCTTCTGCAAATGTCCGGCATTTGCCAATACCCCCAGATCGCGGCGAATGGTTTCTGCCGAAGCCCCGAACAGGCCAACCAACCGATCAACGCTGGCATGGCCATGGCGGGAAACAAATTCCTGAATCCGCGCCCGCCGCATTGCCGGTGACAGGTTCTGTCGAGTCGATTTCGGCATCTATTTATATAGATAGATATGACCATTCAGGCAATTTTATCTATATCCTTCGGTTTTTAAAGAATTTTCTCTAAAATCTAATACCCTCTATTTATGACCAAATCAATACTCTTGTATCATTCCCCTTGCCAATTCCCCCCGCTTCGCACAAAACAAGGCAAAACGCCGCTTAGAAACGGAAACAGCCATGCCAAACCCTGCCGCAAACCCTTTTGATGTCGCCATTATCGGCACCGGCGTTGTCGGCTGTGCCATGGCGCGGCGCTTTACCCTTGATGGCGCGCGCGTGGTGGTGCTGGAAAAGGCCGCCGACGTGCTGGATGGCGCCTCCAAGGCCAACAGCGCGATTTTGCACACCGGTTTTGATGCGCCCCCCGGATCACTGGAACAGGCCTGCATTGCCGCGGGTTACCGCGAATATCTGGACATCCGCGAGAGCCTCGGCCTGCCTTTGCTGAAAACCGGCGCGATGGTGCTGGCATGGGATGCGGACCAGTTGGCACAGCTGGACGGACTGATCGCCAAGGCCCATAAAAACGGCGTCATGGATGTGGAACTGCTGACCCGCGAACAGGTGCTGGAACGTGAACCCCATCTGGCCGATCACGTCATGGGCGGCTTTGCGGTGCCGGGGGAATTCCTGATTGATCCCTGGGCCTCGGCTCATGCCTATATCCTGCAAGCCATGGCCAACGGAGCGCAATTGCGCCGCGATTGCGAACTGCTGTCAGGCCGGTTTGACGGAGACCAGTGGCAGCTTGAAACCGCACAGGGGCAGGTTCACGCCAAACAGGTGATCAACTGCGCCGGTCTGTATGGCGATGTGGTGGACCAACGCCTGCTCGGCCACGCGGATTTCCAGATCAAACCGCGCAAGGGGCAATTCGTTGTATTTGACAAGCCCGCCTCTGAACTGGTCAAGGCGGTGATCCTGCCGGTGCCCACCAAAACCACCAAGGGCGTTGTGCTGTTTCGCACCATTTTCGGCAACCTTGCCGTTGGCCCCACCGCCGAGGAACAGCAGAGCCGCACGGATGCCTCTACCGATCGCGACACCCTGCAGGAGTTGCGCGCCAAAGGCATCGAAATGCTGCCGGAACTGGCCCGATACGAGGTCACAACCGTTTATGCGGGCCTGCGTCCGGCCACGGAATTTCAGGACTATCAGATCAGCGCCGACAGCACCCGCAATTACATCAGCGTCAGCGGCATCCGCTCCACCGGCCTGAGCGCCGCGCTCGGCATTGCCCGCCATGTAGCGGGGCTGAACACAGGCACCGGTTTTGCCAGCCCGCCGCTGGCCAATCCGGTTTGCCCACCGCCGGACTGCCTGTCCAACTATCATCCCCGCGACTGGCAGGAACCGGATAACGGCGGCATCATCTGCCATTGCGAGCTGGTCACCAAACGCGAAATCCTCGCCGCGCTGGATGGCCCATTGCCGCCGCGCACCCTGCAAGGCCTGAAGCGGCGCACCCGTGTCTGCATGGGCCGCTGTCAGGGCTTTTACTGCACCGGCCCCCTGTCGGAACTGACCGAAGGGCGCCTTGATCCCCCCTTGGC
>JALWOO010000023.1 GCA_027083485.1 Amylibacter sp.
GGCTTTAGCGATGCGCAACGGGCCGAAATGGCCAAAACCGGACAGGTGGCCTTGCCGTCCGATTATGCGGACGACCCCTATATCATCACGGCCAGACTGATCGAGGATGGCCGCGAAAATCTGGTGCTGCGCGAGCCGCTGGAGCTGCCGTTTCCGGTGCGTTTGCTGCATGGCACGGCGGATACGGATGTGGCGCAAACCGTGCCGCTGCGCATCCTTGAACACGCCACCTGTGAAGACATGCGCCTGACGCTGGTGAAAGGGGCCGATCACCGGTTTTCCGAACCGGCACAGCTGCAATTGATCCGCGAGGCCATCGCCGAGGTGGATGCCGCTATAACAGCATCCCGATAACCACCGCTGCCAAACCGATTGTGGCGGTGAAAACCGATGCCAGATTGATCGGAATCAGCGCCCGCAGTTTGCCGACCAGCTCTTCACCCTCCAGACCGGAAGTGCGCAGTTTGTTGGCCTGAATGATACAATAGGCCAGACCGCCTATGCCCAGAAGCGCGATCAAAGCGCCGGGGATGACCAGATAATCCATGGAGAATTCCTCTTGTTTCGCGCGCCTTGTACAACAGGCGGGCATTTGCGACAAGCGCGGCCTTGCAGCGCAGGCGCGGGACGGGTAATCAGTAAAAAACAATAAACGAGGACCGAGCCATGAATGACGAAGAACACCCAAACACCCCGGGCGACAACACCTACCGCGTTGCCGCCGGCGAATTGCGCGCTTTTGTAGAGCGTTTCGAACGACTGGACGCCGAAAAGAAAGACATCGCCGAGCAACAAAAAGAAGTCATGGCCGAAGCCAAATCGCGCGGCTATGACACCAAAGTCCTGCGCAAGATCGTGGCCCTGCGCAAGAAAGATCCGGCGGAAATTTCCGAAGAAGAAGCTGTGCTCGACATGTACAAAGAAGCGCTGGGCATGTAGCCCTGTTTCGAATTCGCAATAAATATCCCCGCCGGAGGCATCCACAGATGCCTCGGGCGATCCCCTTTGCAAAAGACAACGCCCCCTATGCCGTTATGGCCAGCGCCTGTTCCAGATCCGCAATCAGATCATCGGGGTTTTCAATGCCGATGGACAGGCGCAACAGGTTTTCGGGGATGCCGTAACCGTCCCCCGAAACCGTGTGGCGATGTTCGATCAGGCTTTCTACCCCGCCAAGGGAGGTCGCCGGAATGAAGGTGGTGCAGGCCTTGGCCACCGCCAGCGCGCGGCCCGCCGATCCTGCCACCAGCAAAGACATCATACCGCCAAACCCGCCGCTCATCTGGCGCGCGGCGACCGTGTGGCCCGGATGGTCCGGCAGGCCCGGATACATCACGGTTTCAATCGCCGGATGGTTGGCGAAATGGCGGGCAAAGGTCAGGGCGTTTTCGCTGGCCTTTTTATAGCGCACAAACAGGGTGCGCAGGCCCCGGATCAGCAGCCATGATTCAAAACCGGGCAGGGTGGTGCCTTGAAATCCGCGGACCTGTTCGATTTCTTCCCGGATTGCCAGACCGGCCCGCGCCGACAACACGCCGGCGGTCAGATCGGAATGGCCATTCAGGTATTTGGTGGCGGAATGAAAGGAAATATCCGCGCCCAGTTCCAGCGGCCGCGTGGTGCAGGGCGGGGCGGCGGTGCTGTCACACATCAGGATTGCGCCTGCCGCATGGGCAATCTCGGCAGCGGCGGCGATGTCGGTGATCGACCAGTCGCCATTGGCCGGCGTTTCGATCCAGACCAGTTTGGTCTCCCCCGGTTTGATCGCGGCGCGCAGGGCGTCCAGATCACCGGCCTGAAAACTGTCAAACCCGATGACCCCGCGGCCGGCCTGCCGGTTCAGCCAGTTCAGGCCGATGTGGTACATCATGGATTGCGCCACCACATGCGCGCCCATGGGCAGGGCTTCGACCACGGCCACGGTTGCCGACATGCCGGAATTGAACAGCAGCGCCGCATCGGCCCCTTCCAGGGCGGCGATGATATCCTGCGCCTGTTTGGTGGTGGGGGATCCATAGCGGCTATAGACAAATCCCTCGTGCAGGTCGTAATTGTCGTCCCGCGCAAAGGTGGAGGCGCTGTGCATGGCGGGCACCACCGCACCGGTGGCCCCGTCCAGATGGTGCAACGCCTGTGCGGCCAAGGTTTCAGGCGACAGGTCGTTGCGCCGTTTCATCAGTCTTTTCCGCGATAGGGTTCAACATATTGCAGTGCCATGTCCCAGGGGAAGAAAA
The DNA here is from genome assembly GCA_027083485.1 of Amylibacter sp. Lineage (GTDB taxonomy): Bacteria > Pseudomonadota > Alphaproteobacteria > Rhodobacterales > Rhodobacteraceae > Amylibacter. The sequence goes on from JALWOO010000023.1 coordinate 2,235, forward strand.
TCCATGTATCCTGGGAAACCTCGGTGATAAAGGTATCCACCATAGGGCGGCCTTTGGGCTTGGCGTAAACCGTGGCAATATGGGCCTTTGGATAGCGGGATTTTACCACTTCCAGCGTTTTGCCGGTATCCACGAGGTCATCAA
>JALWOO010000024.1 GCA_027083485.1 Amylibacter sp.
AGGCGTGCTGTTTCCGATGTCGCCGGGTCGCAAGAACCACACGCGGTTGTTGATGGCGATGACGGACCCTGCCCACATAGACCCGTTGCGTTTGCAACGCGGGCATGCACCTGTGCGCAAACAGGCAGGCTTGCAAAACAATCTGGCCAAAGCGCTCAGGTCGGAAATAGACAAGAACAACCCCTTGTCGATGATCCTGAGCGCGCATCAGCTCAGCTCTGTTTTGGTCAGCGAAAGCGAGCTTACGCGTCTGCACGAGTTTCTTTCGGAGTTTAGTACCGACATTACGATTGTCATGCATTTTCAGGAGCAGGCGCGGGTGTTGTTGGGGCATTACAGCGAAGCCATTTTGCTCGGGCGGTATGCATCCCTGACGCAGGAACTCTCGCTTGACGGGGATGACTGGTTTGCCGCTGCAATGGCGGCGCGATGTCCGTTGGAGCCGCAGTTGAACCAGTTTCCGGAAATCCAGTCTCCGCCTTTCTGGCTTGATTATCAGACGCTGGTTACGCGCTGGCAAGCGGTGTTTGGTCAGGGCGCTGTTCGCTGTCGCCCCTATGATCCGGAATTGTTTGCGTCGCGGGATTTGATGGATGAATTGACCGCCAGCTTTGATTTGCCTGTTGGTATCGGCAAGGGAGCCGCGCAATCGGCGGATGAATTGCCTTCGGTTGCAACACTGGCGCGGGCGCGCAAGGTGAACGGCTATTTGTTGCAGTTGATGGAACAGGGGAAAATTCTGGACCGCCAAATCCGACAAAAAATTACCAAATCGGTGGCTGTTGACGGCCCGCCGATTGATGCCGGCGCGCTCTCCGGTTTCAGCACACGGTTTGAACGTAGCAACGCCGCATTGCAGGCGGCGTTTCCGACGCTTGGGAAAAAGGCTCTTGCCCCGTCAGCACCAACCACGGACTGGCAGGAAGAACCGGTTGAAAGCAATTTCAATCCTCGCAAACTGGTTGAACCCTTTGCCAAGAAAATTGACCGTTTGACCAAGGAACACCGCGCCGAAATGGATGCTTTGTTAAGCAAACGTGTGGAAAAGGTGGACCATAAACAATTCCTGTCCGAGGTTGGGAAAAAATACCTGCCCAATGCCGCCAAGAAAGAGGTCGTCAAGCTGGCGGCTAGCCGTTTTTGCCCTCATAACCGACTGGGGTCGGTGGATGAAACGGCCGAGCTGCCACAATACACGCCGATTGAACCACGCAAGCTTAGGGGGAATTCAACCGGCAATGTGATCGTTGCCTGTATGAAAAACGAGGCTCCCTACATTATAGAATGGATAGCCTATCACCGGGCGATGGGGGTGGATGGCTTTATCATCTACACCAACGGCTGCGAGGACGGGACCACAGAAATTCTGGATCACTTGCAGGAAATGGGCGTTCTGATCCACGAGGACAATAACGACTGGAAGGGGAATTCTCCGCAACAGGCGGCGCTTAATCGGGCGGTGAAGCATCCGCTGGTGAAAAAGGCCGATTGGGTTGCTCACATTGATGTGGACGAATTCATCAACGTGCGGTTTGGAAACGGGACCTTGCCGGAATTCATTGACCGGATCGGGGATGCAACCAACGTGGCGATGACGTGGCGGTTATTTGGTCATAACGGTGTTTTGAAACTGGCAGACAAACCTGTAATCGAACAATTCACCGGCGCGGCACCGAAATATTGTCCCAAGCCGCATACGGTATGGGGGTTTAAAACCCTGTATCGCAACATCAATGCCTATGAAAAAATCAGCTGTCACCGCACCACCAAGCTGCGGGAAGGCAAGCGCGATCAGGTGAAATGGGTGAATGGCAACGGTGCGCCAATTGGCGGCAGTATTGCGGATGGGGGCTGGCGCTCATCGGTGAAATCGATTGGCTATGACCTGATCCAGTTGAACCATTACGCGCTGCGGTCTGCGGAAAGTTACCTGATCAAACGCCAACGCGGGCGAGCCTTGCATGTGGATCGCACCATCGGGGTGAATTACTGGCTGCGGATGGATTTCAACAAGCACAAGGACATTACCATTCAGCGCAATCTTGACCGCACCAATGCGGAAATTGCCCGCCTGAAATCAGACGATACTTTGGCCGGTTTGCACCAAAAGGGGTTGGAATGGCATTATGCCAAGGCCAAAGAGCTACATAAAAATCCGGAATTCGAGGATATGTACAAACAGGCACTGGAGCTTGACCTGAACGATATTGAACGGGTTGCATGGTGTCTAAGTAATGATATGGAGAGCTAGTTGCGCGCCCTGATTGTCATCACTGTCCGCAACGAGGCTTCCTTTTTTCTGGAATGGTTGGCGCATCATCAGGCCGTGGGGTTTACGGATTTCCTTGTGTATTCGAATGACTGCACGGATGG
>JALWOO010000025.1 GCA_027083485.1 Amylibacter sp.
CGACCATGGTTACCGCCGGCGTCTTTATGATGTCGCGCATGGCACCGTTGTTGGAATATGCCACCTTTACCCCTGATTTCATCGTCTTTATCGGTGCCAGCACCGCCTTCTTTGCGGCGACCATTGGCCTTGTGCAGAATGATATCAAACGGGTGATTGCCTATTCTACCTGTTCCCAGCTTGGCTATATGTTTGTGGCTGTGGGCATCGGGGCCTATCCGGTGGCCATGTTCCACCTGTTCACCCATGCTTTCTTCAAGGCGATGTTGTTCCTGGGGGCCGGCTCTGTGATTACCGCCATGCACCACGAACAGGACATGCGAAACTATGGCGCGCTGCGCAAAAAGATCCCGCTGACCTTCTGGGCGATGATGATCGGCACATTGGCAATTACCGGCGTCGGTATTCCGCTGACCCATATCGGCTTTGCCGGCTTTATCTCCAAGGATGCCATCATCGAGAGCGCCTTTGCTGCCGGAGCCGGTGTTTCGCGCTATGGCTTTTATATGCTGGTCATCGCGGCGCTGTTCACCAGTTTCTATAGCTGGCGGCTGATCTTTATGACCTTCTTTGGCAAGGCACGCGGCGACAAACATGCCCATGACCATGCCCATGAAAGCCCGATGACCATGCTGATCCCGCTGGGCGTTCTGGCGCTCGGGGCGATTTTTGCCGGGATGGTCTGGTTGCCGAACTTCTTTGGCGAAGCAGAACAGGTTCAGGAATGGTTTGGCGTTGCCACCTATTTCAACCACGAAACCAACAATGTGCTGCACGAAGCACATCTGGTTCCGGTCTGGGTGAAAACCGCGCCTTTCTGGGCGATGTTGCTGGGCTTTGTGATTGCTTTGTATTTCTACATCGTCAATCCGAATGCGCCCAGGGCACTGGCCAACAACCAGCGCCACTTGCACGCTTTCCTGATGAACAAATGGTACTTTGATGAACTCTATGACTTTCTCTTTGTACGTCCGGTCAAACGGCTGGGGTATTTTCTCTGGAAGAAAGGCGATGGTCAGGTCATTGACGGTGCCATCAACGGAATCGCCATGGGCATCGTTCCATGGTTCACGAAACAAGCCGCCAAGGCGCAATCGGGATATTTGTTCCACTATGCTTTCTGGATGTTCGCGGGCGTTGTTGTCCTTATCACCTGGGTTTCAATCGGGGGGGCAAACTAATGGATAGCATTCTTTCCGTCGTTACCTTCCTGCCGCTTCTGGGGGCCGCAGTATTGCTGGTCTTCCTGCGCGGGGATGGTGAATTCGAGCAGCGCAATGCCAAGCTTGTGGCGCTGCTGACCACCTCTTTGACCTTTATCGTGTCGATTGCGATCTACACGAAATTCGATCCGGCCAATGCCGGTTTCCAGATGGTCGAGGACTACAAATGGATTGCCGGCCTGAACTACAAGGTCGGTGTGGACGGCATTTCGATCCTGTTTGTGCTGCTGACCACCTTGCTGATGCCGATTGTTATTCTGGCCTGTTGGGGCGTGACCCATCGGGTCAAGGAATACATGGTGATGTTTCTGGTGCTGGAAACTCTGATGATCGCGGTGTTTACAGCACTTGATCTGGTGTTGTTCTATGTGGTGTTCGAGGCAGGCCTGATCCCGATGTTCCTGATTGTAGGCATCTGGGGGGGCAAGGACCGTGTTTATGCGGCTTTCAAATTCTTCCTCTATACGCTGCTCGGTTCCGTGCTGATGCTGATCGCCATGCTGGTGATGTGGTATGATGCGGGCACGACCGATATTCCAACCCTGATGAACCATACGTTTGCTTCTGACGATTTCACCTTGATGGGGATTACCGTTGTCGGTGGCTTGCAAACCATGCTGTTTCTGGCCTTCTTTGCCAGCTTTGCGGTGAAAATGCCTATGTGGCCGGTGCATACATGGCTGCCGGATGCACACGTGCAGGCCCCGACGGCGGGTTCTGTGGTGCTGGCGGCGATCCTGCTGAAAATGGGTGGCTATGGCTTCTTGCGGTTTTCCTTGCCGATGTTTCCTGTTGGATCCGAGGTAATGTCCACCTTTGTGATGACCCTGTCGGTGATCGCGATTATCTACACCTCGCTGGTGGCGCTGATGCAGGAAGACATGAAAAAGCTGATCGCCTATTCATCGGTTGCGCATATGGGCTTTGTGACAATGGGGATTTTCGCCCTGAACAAACAAGGCCTTGATGGTGCGATTTTCCAGATGATCAGCCACGGTTTTGTTTCCGGTGCGTTGTTCCTTGGTGTCGGCGTTGTCTATGACCGGATGCACACCCGCGACATTGATGCTTATGGCGGTCTTGTCATGCGGATGCCGGCCTATGCGCTGATCTTCATGTTCTTTACCATGGCCAATGTGGGGCTGCCCGGGACATCCGGTTTTGTCGGGGAATTCCTGACATTGTCCGCGGCGTTTCAGGCCAACACATGGATCGCCTTTGGGGCGACCTCCGGTGTGATCCTGTCGGCCTGTTACGCTTTGTGGCTGTATCGCCGCGTGGTGTTTGGGGATCTGATCAAAGAGAGCCTGAAAACCATCACCGACATGACAGCCCGCGAAAAGCTGATGATGGCACCGCTGGTGTTCTTTACCCTGCTGCTCGGGATTTATCCGGCGCTGGTGCTGGATCTGATCGGGCCGTCGGTTGACGCCTTGCTTGAAAACTTTGACGCCGCAACGGCAGGGATGGCACATGCCGCCTCTGTAATTGCCCCGGCAACACATTAAGGAGTGGAACAGATGATTTCCAATGATCTGAACACTGTTCTGCCAGAACTGGTTCTGGCCATCTACGCCATGGGCGCGCTGATGTTCGCGGTTTACACGGGCAAGGACCGGATGGCGTCCATGCTGATCTGGGTGACAGCGCTGGTGATGTTTGCCCTTGGCGGCTGGATCGCGGTGCAGCCTGCGGGCGTGCAGACGGCCTTTCACGGGGCTTTTGTGGAGGACGCATTCTCGCGCTTTGCCAAGGTGCTGATGCTCTGGGCCAGTGGTCTGGTGCTGTTGCTGTCGCAAGATTACCTGTCGCGCAATGACATGCTTAAATTCGAATTCCCGATCCTGATTTCCCTTGCCGTGCTCGGGATGATGATGATGGTCAGCGCGGGCGATTTGATGTCCCTGTATATGGGGCTGGAACTGCAATCCCTGTCGCTCTATGTGATTGCCGCCTTCCGCCGTGATAGCCTGCGCTCCACCGAAGCAGGGTTGAAATACTTTGTTCTTGGTGCGCTGTCTTCGGGTATGCTGCTGTATGGCGCGAGCTTTATCTATGGCACCACCGGCACCACCAATTTCGCCGGTATTACCAGCGTGATCGCCAGCGAGGGCATGGGCCTTGGCCTGTTGTTCGGCATGGTGTTTATGACCGTGGGCATGGCGTTCAAAATCTCGGCAGCTCCGTTCCACATGTGGACACCGGACGTTTACGAAGGCTCGCCGACACCGGTTACGGCTTTCTTTGCCTCTGCTCCGAAAATGGCGGCGGCGGGTTTGATTGCGCGGGTGATGCATGACGCCTTTGGCCTTGCCACAGCCGATTGGGGCCAGATCATCGCGATGCTGTCCTTGCTGTCCATGTTCCTTGGCGCGGTGGCGGCGATTGGCCAGACCAATATCAAACGTCTGATGGCCTATTCCTCGATTGCGCATATGGGTTTTGCCCTGATGGGGCTGGCCTCCGGTACGCTCGCCGGTGTTCAGGCAATGCTGATTTATATGGTGATCTATGTGGTGATGAACCTTGGCACATTCGCTTTTATCCTGAACATGGAAAAAGACGGCCGTGCGGTCACGGATATTCGCGCGCTTGGCATGTATTCCAAAGCCTCCCCGGGTCGGGCGATGGCGCTGGCGATCCTGATGTTCTCGCTGGCCGGTATTCCGCCGCTGGTGGGTTTCTTCGGGAAACTGTTCGTGCTGCAAGCGGCCATTAACGCGGGCTATTCGTGGTTGGCGATTGGCGGGGTGATTGCCTCTGTAATCGGGGCCTTCTACTATCTGCGGATCATCTACTACATGTATTTCGGATCCGAAACCGATGGTCTGGATGTGAAAATGCCGACCTTGCACTATGCCGTGCTGGCGATTTCTGCGGCGATTATGCTGTTTGGTGCAATCAACCTGTTCGGGTTGGAAGCCTATGCTGCCAGCGCCGCTACGGCCTTGCTCAAGTGATGATGGATTGGCCCTGCGGGGTTGACCATATCGCGCTTGATACGGTGACAAGCACTATGACCGAGGCCCGACAGCGGGCCTCGGTTCTTTCTTGTCCAACGTGGATTTCCGCCAAACACCAGACCGCCGGCACCGGACGGCGCGGGCGGGCGTGGGATACGGGGGCGGGGAATTTCTCGGCCAGCCTGATTTATCGCCCGAAGGGCACACCGGCGGAACTGGCGCTGCGCAGTTTTGTTGCCGCGCTGGCCCTTTATGACGCATTGGAGGCCGTGAGCGGACGCGGAGATATCTTCACCTTGAAATGGCCCAATGATGTGTTGCTGCGCGGGGGGAAACTGGCGGGTATCCTGCTTGAGAGCCTGCCGGAGGGATTGATTATCGGCATTGGCGTGAACCTGAAAACCGCCCCGCCGGTGGAAATTCTGGAACCCCACGCGCTGCCACCCAAAACGCTTTTGGCCGAGACGGGCCAGCATATCACGCCGGAGACCCTGCTTGAGGCACTCGCCCCGTGTTTTGCCCATTGGGAGGCGCAGCTCACCACCTATGGCTTTGCTTTGATCCGCACGGCCTGGCTGGCGCGGGCGGCGCATGTGGGCAAACCGGTCCGTGCGCAGATTGGCAACACGGTTCTTGACGGGGTGTTTACAACGCTGGACGAAGGCGGGGCACTTGTACTAGAAACCCCGAAAGGCCGCCACGCAATTTCCGCAGGCGACGTGTTTTTCGATAAGGAATCCCCCCATGCTGCTGGCGATTGACGTAGGCAACACCAATACTGTTTTTGCCGTGCATGACGGAGAGAAAACCCTTGCCGAATGGCGCTGTGCCACGGAACCGGAGCGCACGGCGGACCAGTATTATGTCTGGCTGCGCCATCTGATGCAGTTTCACGAAATCAGCGGCGACATCAACCGCGTGGTGATTTCCTCGGTGGTGCCCAAGGTCGTGTTCAACATGCGGGTGCTGTCGGATAAATATTTCCACTGTCGCCCGCTGGTGGTGGGCAAGCCGGACTGCAAACTCGGCGTGGCGGTGCGGGTGGACGAAGGCACGCTGGTCGGGGCCGACCGGCTGGTCAACACGGTTGCCGCCCATGACCGTTTCGGTGGCGATCTGATCGTGGTGGATTTCGGCACCGCCACCACATTCGATGTGGTGGACCACGACGGGGCCTATATCGGCGGTGCGATCGCGCCGGGGGTTAATCTGTCGATTAAAGCCCTGCACGAGGCCGCTGCGGCACTACCGAACATTGACATTACCCAGCCGGATGTGGTGATTGGCACCAACACCATCGCCTGTATGCAATCGGGCGTCTTCTGGGGCTATATCGGCCTGATCGAAGGCATTTGCACTAAAATCCGCGCGGAACATCCGCGCCCAATGAAAGTCATCGGTACCGGCGGGCTGGCCCCGCTGTTTGACCGGGGCACAGACCTCTTTGACGCTGTCGAGAATGATCTGACCATGCATGGTTTGATTCTGATCGAGGCGCAAAATCGGAGAAAAGAATGAGTAAACCAAACCGTTTGATTTACCTGCCCCTGGGTGGGGCCGGTGAAATCGGCATGAATATGTATTTGTACGGCTATGGCCCGCGCGGCAAGGAACGTTATATCCTTGTGGATACGGGCGTGGCCTTTCCATCCATGGACAGTACGCCGGGCGTTGACCTGATCATGGCCGACACCAGCTATATCGAAGCCCGCGCCGACCGGCTCGAGGCGGTTTTTATCACCCACGCCCACGAAGACCACGTGGGCGCCATCGGTCATCTGTTTTCGCGCCTTGGCGTGCCGATCTATTGCCGCAAATTTACTGCCGCCGTGACCCGCACCAAAATGGAAGACCGCGGTCAGGACACGCGCAATGTGAATGTGGTGGGCCTGTGGCCTGAACAGGTCGAGGTCGGCCCCTTCAAGGTGGGTTTTATGCCCGTGGCCCACTCCATCCCCGAGGCCTCCGGCCTTGTGATCGATTCGCCTGTCGGGCGGGTGATCCATTCGGGGGATTTCAAACTTGATCCGGATCCGATTGTGGGCGAGGCCCATAATCCGGCCTTGCTGCGCGAAATCGCGGGGCAGGGGGTGCATGCGCTGATTTGTGATTCCACCAACGTTTTTTCCCCGCACGCGGGGCGGTCTGAATCCACGCTGCGCAGCGATATTTCCGCGCTGATCAAACAATCCAGCGGCATGATGGTGGCAACGACTTTTGCCTCCAACGTGGCGCGGCTGAAAACGCTGGCGCAGGCCGGTGTCGATGCGGGGCGTTCCGTGGTGGTGCTGGGCCGCGCCATGAGCAAGATGCTCGATTACGCGCGTTTTGCCGAGGTGCTGCATGATTTTCCGCCGGTGATCGATCTGGAAGACAGCCGCGATATTCCGCGTGAAAACCTGATGTTGCTGGTGACCGGTTCCCAAGGCGAGAGCCGTGCGGCCTCTGCCCAGCTGGCACGGGGAAAATATCGCGGTGTGGAACTGCGCGAGGGCGACACCTTTCTGTTTTCCTCCAAAACCATTCCGGGTAACGAAGTTTCCGTTGGCGGTATTATCAATGCCATGGCGGAAATCGGGGTCAAGGTACTGGATGAAAGCGTTGGTAATGTGCATGTGTCCGGTCACGCCAATCGGCCTGATCTGGTGGAAATGCATAACTTGATGCGGCCCAAAATGGTGATCCCGAACCACGGCGAATTCCGCCATTTGCGCGAACACAAGGAGCTGGCCGAAAGCAACGGTTTTGCCAGCATTGTTGCGCCCAACGGGGCCATGGTTAATATCACCGGCAAAACTCCTAAAATCGTTGAAAACATCGAGGCAGGGCGCACCTATCTGGATGGCAACGTGCTGATAGGGGCCTTTGACGGGGTGGTGCTGGAACGCATCCGCATGGCCACGCGCGGGACAGTTGTGGTCAATGTGATCCTTGAAAACAACCGCCTGATCGGCGGCAGCTGGGCCGAGGTTCTGGGCCTGCCGGACAAGGGGGCCAATGCGCATATCTCGCTTCAGGAAACACTGGAAAACCTGATCGACAAGGAGCTGGAAACAGCGAAAAAATCGCGCCTTTCCAGTGACGACGAAGTGGAAACCATCGTTTTGCGGGCGGTTTCACGTACCTGTCGGGATCTGGTGGGCAAGAAACCTGTCTGCAAGGTAATGATAAACCGGTTGGTAGATGAATAACCCCTTGTGATTGGCTGGATTTTTCGCTTGATGTTTCCGCCAAAAGCACCGAAATAGTTAGTTATGTTACGCTTGCTTAACGCGCTGTTCCTGACGTTGACATTGGTTATTACCAGTGTCTCGGTTTCTTTTGCCCACGGGCAAAGGACGGATCAGGGCGTTGATCTGGTGATTTGCTCGGGGGCCGAGCTGATCACCATTACCATCGGGGCGGACGGGGTTCCGATCAAAAAGATACAGGTCTGCCCCGACGCCATTTCGGTTTTCAGCGCGAATTTTACGCCGCTCACCTTGCCCCGCTGCAGCAGCCGTGTTGTGGCGCGTTTGAGCGGGCCACGGAGGCTGTGGCAGCAAGGGCAGCAACCGGTTTCACCGTCCGCACGAGGGCCGCCTTTGGGCGTTTGATTTCCTAAATACAATCAAACTCTTACCAAAGGACAAAACATGTCTATTAAAACTGTACTCTTGGCAGCCGCTGCTGCTGCAACTCTTGTTATGCCTGCTTTTGCCGGTGACATCATGATCAAGGACGCCTATGCGCGTGCTTCTGGCAAATCCGCCAAAAGTGGCGCGGCCTTTATGACCATCATGAATAACAGCAATGAACCGGACCGTCTGGTCAGCGCCACATCACCAGCGGCCAAGCGGCTGGAAACCCACACCCATATCATGACCGATGACGGCGTGATGCAAATGCGCGAAGTCAAAGGCGGTTTTCCGATTCCGGCCAATGGCACACATATGCTGCAACGCGGTGGTGATCACCTGATGTTTATGGGGCTGAATGGCCCGATGCTCGATGGCGACACGGTCACGGTGACGCTGACCTTTGAAAAGGCCGGCGACATTACCGTGGATATTCCTGTGGATCTGAAGCGGAAACCGAAAAAGATGATGCACAAGAAAATGAAGATGAAAAAAGCCAGCGAATAAGACCGGCTTGAAATATTCAGGGTGCGGAAAATACCGCGCCCTGAAACCAGCTCTCTATTTATCCTTGAGCCAATCCATCAAAGCCATCAGCACACCGGAAACCACAAAGGTCAGCAGGATAATTACCATCCATGTCATTTCATGGGTGATCTGTGCGGGATCAGTTCCCTCAGCGCCGATTTCCATAGAACGCTTCAAAAGCTGGATCATATAAATTGCGGAAATAGAGGCTACCAGTTTGATTTTCAGGCCGGAAAAATCGATTTTCCCCATCCAGGCGGGTCGAAAACTATCGTCCAGCAGGTCCAGTTTTGATACGAAATTTTCGTAGCTGGAAAAAATCACGATCACCAGTAGATTTCCCACCAGCGCCAGATCAATCATCGACAGCACCAGCAGGATGACTTTCTTGTCGGTCATTTCCGGCAGCTTTACGACGGCCTCGAACAGATCACGAAGGAAGACAAAAGCCAGCATCGCCAGAATAATCACCAGCCCCAAATGCAGCGGTGCGAGCAACCAGCGTGACATGAACAAAAGCCGTTCAAAGTTCTGTTCCAGTTTCTTTTTGCTATCCATGATATTTTATTTCTCCAGAATCAAAAGGCCGGACGATATCAACGTCCGGCCTGAAATATTGCAATACCGGTGATTTATTTATGCAGCGGTTTCACCGTTGTCTGATTCCGCTTTGGTATCTGTTTGTGGTGTTTCAGGGGCGTCCGTATTGGTCGCGGCAGCTGCCTTGCGAGAGCGTTTCAATTTGGGCACTTCGAATTCACGCATGATAAAGGCGGGAACGTGATCGCCCATGCCGACAACGCGGTTATCCCGTCCACGACCGTTGTTATTCTGCTTGCGGTCGTGCTGTTTGCGTTCCTGCGGCTTGCGCTCTGCTTGTTCGCGGGGGGGATTTTTCTTGGGCGTGGAACCTTGTTCTTTGTGTTCCTGCTTGGGCTTGTCCTGTTTCGGCTTTTCGTGCCGTGCCGGTTTTTCACCACGCGGCTTGCGGCCGGTTTCAACAACAGGCGGGTCCATGCGGTCGATTTTGTTTTTCACCAGATCCTCGATCGCATCGAGGTATTTTGCCTCATAGGGCATCACGATGGTGATCGCCTTGCCGTCACGCCCGGCGCGGCCTGTACGACCAATGCGGTGAACGTAATCTTCGGCGTGGATTGGCACATCATAGTTGATTACGTGG
>JALWOO010000026.1 GCA_027083485.1 Amylibacter sp.
CGAAATAGTCGTCAAAACCGATGCGGGTCTTGATTTCGTCAAATCCCATCAGACGATCGGGCCGCACGCCCTGCCCTTTGAATTCCTGCAAGGCGGCAACCATGGCTTTCATCGCCGCCGCCAGCAGCGTTGTTGGATAGGCGGCGATTTTATACCCCAAAGCCTGTAATTCATCGGGTGACAGTTCCGGCGTCAGCCCGCCTTCCAGAATATTTGCCATTTTCGGGCCAGGGAGTTCGGCACAGATTCGCGCCATTTCCGCCTTGCTGCGCGGGGCTTCGACAAACAGGATATCCGCGCCAAGGCGTTTGAATTCCTGTGCCCGCGCGATTGCCTCGTCCAGCCCCAGATCATGGGCGGCATCGGTACGCGCAAGGATCAGGATGTCGTCGCCTTCATCGCGGGCGGCCACAGCAGCGGCAATGCGTTCAAACGCTTCGCCGCGGGACACCACCGCCTTGCCCGCCGTATGGCCACAGCGTTTCGGGGCGATCTGGTCCTCGATCATCACCGCCGCAAAACCTGCCTGTGCAAACCCCTGTACGGTACGGCGCAGATTCATGGCATTGCCATAGCCCGTGTCCCCGTCCCCGATCACCGGAATATCCACCGCGTTGCAGATGTTGCGCCCCTGATCGACCACCTCGCCATAGGACATCAGTCCGGTATCGGGCATCCCCAGACGCGCCGCAGAGGCGGCAAAGCCGGACATGAAGGTCAGGGGAAAGCCCTCCTGTTCGATCAGCTTGGCGGACAGCGGATCAAAACAACAGGGCATGGTGATGATGTCCTCGCCCGCCAAAAGCGCGCGCAAACGGTCGGGAGCGGTTTGTTTCATGGTTCTGCCCTAGCGGAAATGATACGGAATATAAAGCACCAGATCTTTCCAGAACCACAGCAACACCGCCGTGCCCAGCATCATCAGCGCAAAGGGCATGGCCCCCTTGACCACCGATTCCAGACGCGCCTTGCCCACCGCCTGAATGATGAACAGGTTCAACCCCACCGGCGGCGTAATCAGCGCGGTTTCGATCAGCACCACAAAGAAAATACCGAACCAGACCGGATCAATATTCATCGCCTCGAGCGCGGGAAACAGCACCGGCACCATGATCAGCATCATCGACAGGGATTCCAGAAAGAACCCGACAATCAGCAGCACACAGCCGACTGCCAGAATAAACAGGGACGGGTTGGAAATATTGGCCAGCAAAAAGGCGCTGATGGTTTGCGGGATCAGATACAGCGTAATCGCATAGGAAAACACTTTGGCCCCGGCAATGATGATGAAAATCATCGCCGTGGTAATCAGGGAATCCTCTACCGCCTTTTTCAGTTTGGCCCAATCCATCCGCCCCATGGCAAAGGTAATGATCATCGCCAGCACAAACCCCACGCCCGCGCTTTCGGAAGGAGTGGCAATACCCGCATAGATCGACCCAATAATCGCCACCGCCAGAATAACCGTCGGCAAAGCATAAAAAGTGGCATGGGCGCGTTCGCTCCAATCGGCTTTGGCAATCGGGGCCGCCGCCCCCATGCGGCTGTAAACCATCGCATAAATGATAAAGATGGTGGCCAACAGCAACCCCGGCCCGATGCCTGCCTTGAACAGGGTCGGGATCGAGGTTTCAGTGATCACCCCGTAAATAATCAGCGGAATAGAGGGCGGGATCAGAATGCCCAGCGTCCCCCCCGCCGCCAGCTGGCCAAGGGTAAACGGCTCGTCATAGCCGCGCTTTTTCATTTCGGGGATGGCAACGGTGCCAATGGTCGCCGCCGTGGCCACCGAAGAACCCGAAATCGCGGAAAACAGGGTGCAGCTCATGATAGTCGCAACACCCAACCCGCCCGGCCAATGGCCAACCCAGGCCTGCACCGCGGAAAACAGATCGCGCCCGACACCGCCCTTGAGCAGAACATTGGACATCAACAAAAACATCGGCACTGCCAGCAGTTCAAAGCTGTCCATCGAGCCGAACAGGCGCTGCGGGATCGCCACCAGCGGCAGCCCCTTCATCGCCAGCAACACCGCCCCAAGCGCCCCCATGGCAAACCCCACCGGCACGCGCAACATCAACAGGGCAATCAAGCTGCCGATAATCAGAAAGGTTTCCATATCAGTGCCCCATCATGCCAGCAGTTTCGACCGGCTCAAGCCCGGCCCAGATTTTAATAATTTCCGCGATTGATTGCAGCGCCATCAGGCCAAAACCCACCCAGACTGCCGATTGAATAAAGGTCTTGGGCACGGCAAGAAAACTGTCGGTCGTATGCCCCAGAATTGTAGATTTCCACCACATATCCAGCCCGTATTTCACCACCACCACACAGAAAAACACGATCACACACATGGCAAAAGTATCCACCACTTTACGGCTCAGACTACCCTGCCTTCGAAAAGCAATATCAATCAGAATATGGGCGCGGTGCTTCAGCACATAGGAAATAGACAAAAATGCCGCCCAGACCTGAAAAATCCGGCTGACTTCATCCACCCAAATCGTCGGCGCATTCAGCACATACCGCATGAATACCTCGAAAAAGACGAAAATACCCACGGCGAAAAACATCCATGCCGCAATTTTTCCCGCAATTTCGGAAATCCCGTCCAACAGACGCACAAAACCCAATAATGACGACATAGCTTCTCTCTTTCAGGCAAAAAATATGTGGCGGTTACGCACCGCCACATATCAAATTCAGCAAACACCTTACTTGGAGGCGGCAGCCTTTACATCGGCAACAGCCGCAACAGCAGTGGCCCCGGCTTCTTTTTTGAAACGGTCCACAATGCCGGCAGTCGCAGCAACCCACTGGGCGCGCTCGTCAGCGGTCAGATCCACAACATTCATCTTGTCACGCACTGCATCCACCGTGGCTTTTTCCTTGGTGTAAATGGTGTTGCGCAGATCGGCCTCGACCTCGGCTGCGGCTTCCATGATGATCTTCTGCTGTTCCGGAGTCAGGCTGTTGAAAAAGTCGTTGTTCATCACAGCCAGAAATTCAATCGCACTGTCAAAAGACAGGGTCATGTTATCCATCACCTCATAAAGCTTGCGCGATTGCACAGCCGTTGCACCGGTGGTTCCCGCATCCACGGCCCCCTGCTGATAGGCCAGGAACTGCTTGGAACCGGACATCAGCGTCGGCACACCGCCAAGGGCCTCTACCGTCCAGCCCTGAATTTTACCAAAGGTCCGCACCTTCTTGTTTTTCATATCCGCCGGCACACGGATCGGATCCCCTTTGGACAGATAAACACTGCGCCCGAAAGCCTGCCACCACAACACCTTGTTGTTGGTTTCTTTCAAAATCGCATCGTCCAGCGTTTTGCGCATGGCAGAACCAGGGGCCACAGCCGCACGCAGATGGGCTTCGTCATTGAAAATAAACGGAATAGCCACCACATCCACAGCAGGAACCGAACCGGTAAAACGCCCCAAATAGGCAGAGCCCGCCTCGACAGCACCGGTGCCAACGGCCTCAGGCACCTGCTTGTCCTTGAACAGCTGCGCAGAATCAAACAGCTGCATTTTCAGCTCGCCACCGGATTTTTCCTCGATCAGCTTTTGAAATGCCAGCCAGTTTTGCCCCAGCAAGTGGGTTTTCGGCAACTGCAATGTCACCCGAATGGTGGTTTCAGCAAAGGCAAAGGCCCCCGAAAACGCCACGGAACCGGCACAAACGGCCCCTAATAATAGATTACGCAAATTATTTCTCCCAGTTTGAATGGAGACTTTCTGCCTCCCTGCAATATGATTGCCTTGCGCTCCCGCCCTTGTCAAGTTACATATGTAACCAAACGATGGACTGAGCGGGGAGCCATGGCCAAAGAGCTGAATACAATTTCTTCTGGCGAAATGCTGGTGGCAGCGATCTATTCCCTGTCACAGAAAATCATGATGCTTTATTCCAAGGCCGTGTTCAAAGAAACCGGCCTGAACTGGCAGGACTGGCGCATTCTGCGTGCGGTCGTGGCCCTGCAATCCTGCCGCGCACAGGACATTTGCCGTGAATCCGGCATCCAGAAAACCCATGTTTCCACCGCCCTTGCCCGCCTTGAGGAACAAGGCCACATCAGCCGCAAAAAGAACAAAGGCGACGGGCGCAGCCGCATTGTCGAAAGCACGGAAATGGGCCAAAAACTGGTGGCCCGCGCGCGCCCGAAGCTGCGGGCGCTGGAGGCAAAATTATCCGATCAACCGGAAATCATCGATCCGGACAAACTGCTCAGCTCGCTTGAATCCTATCAGAAAGAACTGGGCCGCCTGCTGGATGCCAACTGAACCAGCTTCGAATTCGCCCAAATATCCCCGCCGGAGGCCCCGCGCGAAGCGCTCAAAAAAGCGCCCCGAAGGGGCACCTTTTAACAAAACGTTTCCGGTTTTAAAGCGTTTCGACTTTATGTTGAAACGCAATTCCCGGTCTTTCGCTGACGCTCAAATGGGAATTGCGTTGTCTATTGATCCAAACAAAAGTCGAAACGCTCTAATTCAGGGCTTGGCCCACTTCCAGTAAAGTTCCCGCGCCAAAACCGCTACCGGCCCGATTGCGTATTCACGGTCTTCAATTCTGGTGATCGGTGTTACTTTGGTCATGTTGCCGGTCAAAAATACCTCGTCCGCCGCGTCAAAATCTTCAAAGCTCAGGGTGCATTCCTCAACCGTTTTGCCCGCTTCCCGCAGCAGCTTGATCACGCGCTGGCGGGTGATCCCGTTCAGAAAAGTGCCATTGGGCACCGGCGTTTTCACCACGCCGTCCTTGACCATGAAAATATTTGCCGTCGCGCTTTCGGCCACATTCCCCAGGGGATCCGCCACGATCGCATTATTGAACCCGCGCGCTTGTGCCTCGCGGATCATGCGGCCATTGTTCGGATACAAACAGGCTGCCTTGGCATTGACCGTCGCCATATTCATCATCGGACGCACAAATTGTGTGCGGCCCAGCGTCTGGCTGGCATCCGCAGGAGACATGGGAATTTGTTCCAGACACAGGCAAAACGCTGTCGACTCCGGATCCGGCACCACAACGCCGGCACCGCCTTGCGTGGACCAGTACATCGGCCGGATATAGACCGCCGCGCCGTCATCGAATTTCGCCAGCCCCTCATGCACCAGCGCCACCATGTCGGCGACCTCCATGGTCGGTTTCAACCCCATCACCCCAGCAGAGGCATTCACCCGCGCACAATGCGGCTCGATATCCGGCACCACGCCCTCAAAGGCCCGCGCCCCGTCAAACACCAGCGAGCCAAGCCAGGTGCCGTGATCCGCCGCATTCATCACCGGCAAATCGCCTTGATGCCACTGGCCTTTGAACCAGGTCCAAATTACGTCACCTACTGCCATGGGAATTCTCCTTTTCTGGGATCAACGCTGTTAATCCTGTGGTCAAACGGCCCATCGCATTACAGCAAAGGCTCTCCGGCATAGGTAACAATGGTTGACATTGTTTTTCAATCCCTGATTTTCACTTACACAAATTTATCGCCGCTGAATGGTGCATGCCACTACGGTTTTGCTCCGAGACAACCTGTCAGGCAACCCGTCAAACATCGGGGATTTTAAACACATCATCCACAGGCACCTGCAAAGCATTCGACAAATGGTTGGTTTTTGCCGCCAGTGACACGATCGACAGCAATTCACCGTGCATTTCCGGCGTCATCCCCTTGGCCCGCGCACCGGCAGAATGGGAATGGACGCAATATTCGCAATTATTGATGATCGACACCGCCAAATACAGCATTTCCTTGGTTAACGGATCCAGCGCAGACGGCGTTGCCATCACTTCTTTTACTTCTGCCCATGTCCGTTCCAGCAGAGCCGGGTCAAAGGCCAGATAGCGCCAGATATTATTCACAAAATCCGACCCACGCGTGGCACGAATATCATCGAAAACAGCCTTTACTCGCGGGTTTTCTTCTGGATTTTCCGGTGCTTGAATGGCGGCCATGGCGTGTCTCCTTACGATTGTTTTTCATTGCATACCAAGGTTACAGGACGAACCGTGTCGCGGCCAGAATTTATTCGCTACTGCTGCCTGCCGGTTTTCCCCTATATTCAGAAACCATGAATTCACCCGAACCGGCAGCACCAGAAATCACACAGGCCGCCTTATTCATATGTAAATTATCTGGAAAACGGCCCCGACAAAACATCGGGGCCGGTTGGGTTAACGATATTTGACCGTGGTCATTTTACCGTCTTTAATCACCACCTGACGATAATTACCGGCGGATTCACCGGGTTCAATCATCTCGACAGCAGAGGCCCCGACATAATCGACCTCCCCGCCATCGGCCAGAATTTTCAAGGCTTTGGCCAATTCACCCGGATAGATTTTCACCCCCGGCGCATTGGCAACATCCATCACCTTATGCTTGAATTTTGCCGAATCCGACGATCCCGCCGCCTGCATTGCCAACAGGATCAGCGCAGCCGCATCATAGGATTCCGGCGAAAAGGATGATGTCGCATCAAACGCATCCCCGACCAGCGCCGCATATTTCGCCGCCCCCGGGCTATCCGTGCCCGGATGTTGGCCAGATGATCCTTCAACTTCGGTGCCAAAGTTTTTCTCCAGCGCTTCGCCCATCATACCGGCAGGAAAATGGAACATGTCAAACGCCCCCAGATCAAGCGCCGCGCGCACAACGCCGGAACCGCCCTGATCCACATAACCGACAACCACCAAACGGTCGCCCCCCGCCGCGCCAAGTGCGCCGACTTCGGCGGAATAATCCGGTTTGCCATCCTCATGCGCCGCAGACAGGGTGATTTTGCCGCCGCGTTCCTCGTAGGATTTCTGGAATGTATCGGCCAACCCCTTGCCATAATCGTTGTTGGTATAGGTCAGCGCCACAGACGTCACGCCCTCTTCCAACAGGATTTCCGACATCACCACGCCTTCACGCGCGCCCGACGGGGCGGTACGGAAAAACAAACCGTTGTCCTCTTGCGCCGACAACCCGGGCGAAGTCGCCGAAGGTGAAATCATCACGATCCCGTTGGGCAAGGCCACATTTGACAGGATCGCACCGGTAACGCCGGAACAATCCCCGCCAAGGATCGCCTTGACCCCGTCAGATGTGACCAGCCGCTCTGCCGCCGCTGTGGCCGCGTTTGAATCGATACAGGTGGAATCCCCGCGCACAGGTGTCACCGTGGCCCCGCCCAACAACAAACCGCTGTCGGACACTTCCTTCATCGCCAGCTCGCCACCGGCCGCCATCGCCGGAATCATGGATTCCACCGGACCGGTAAAGCCCAGCACCACGCCGATCTTGATTTCTTCTGATGCAACCGCCGTTGCCGCCAAAAGCGCCGATGCGGCGCAGGTATAAAACAGCTTTTTCATGTAATCCTCCCCTGATTGAAAAGCTCCATTTGAGAGCGAAGCCTATGATTCACTCAACCAAAAAGAAAGGGGGTAAATTCCAACACAACTATTCGTGAAAAATCTCCAATCTTATGACTTTGCACTTGTAATATTCAATACAGTTATCAATTAATAACTTAACAATTGTCAAATCGAAAAGGATAGCACAATGGACAAGAAATACGGAAAACTGAATATACAAACAGGCCTATGGGTCATGGCTGGATTTATGGTCTATGGATTTATTCTGATCTATCTGCGTGACTTTGCCCCCGGCAAAGAGACCTGGATTGCCTCCAGCACCAATGGTCCCCACTTTGAGGCCAAGCTCGCCCATGTTCACGGCAACCTGTTTTCGCTGCTCAATATCGTGTTCGGGCTGGTGTTATTGAATGTGTCTATCCCGCAAAGCTATGCCAAAATCGGCTCGTGGCTGGCGATTGGGGGATTGTTGATGCCAATTGGCATCCTGTCGGAATTGTATCTGGGTCTGCCACCGCTGCTAGTTGTTGTGGGCGGCATTTCGATCCTGCTGGCAACTGTGGTTCTGGCGCTCGGTATCAGCAAAGGGCAATAACAAACGGCACAAAAAATCCGTGCCCTTCGCAGGGCACGGATCCATAAATTCAACCGCCATCGCGCGCAAGCGCTCAGGGGCGTGGCGCGTCAGCACCTCCTTTAATCAGGCCTCGGTCATATCCCAGCCGAGCGCCTTGGCGACGGTGAAAATATCCTTGTCACCGCGACCACACATATTCATCACCAGCAAATGATCCTTGGGCAGGGTCGGTGCCAGCTTGCGCACATGCGCCAGCGCGTGGCTCGGTTCAAGCGCCGGAATAATGCCTTCGGTACGGCAAGAGAACTGGAACGCGTCCAGCGCCTCCACATCGGTCACCGACACGTATTCAGCGCGGCCAATATCGTGCAGCCAGCTGTGTTCCGGCCCGATACCCGGATAATCCAGACCGGCAGAGATCGAGAACCCCTCCAGAATTTGCCCGTTGTCATCCTGCAACAGATAGGTACGGTTGCCATGCAGCACCCCCGGTCGCCCGCCGGTCAATGATGCGCAATGCTCCATGCGGTCATCCACGCCCTTGCCGCCGGCCTCGACCCCGATAATGCGCACGCTTGGGTCATCCAGAAACGGGAAAAACAGGCCCATAGCATTAGAGCCGCCGCCAATACAGGCGACCACGGAATCGGGCAAACGGCCCTCGGCCTCCAGCATCTGCTGTTTGGTTTCCTTGCCGATAATGGCCTGAAAATCGCGCACCATTGCCGGATAGGGGTGTGGGCCAGCCACAGTACCGATGCAATAGAACGTGTTGTCCACATTGGTTACCCAGTCGCGCATAGCGTCATTCATCGCGTCCTTGAGCGTGCCCCGACCGGATGTCACGGCGTTGACCTCAGCCCCCAGCAATTTCATTCGGAACACATTCGGCGCCTGACGTTCCACATCATGGGCTCCCATAAAGATCACGCACTCCAACCCGAATTTCGCACAAACCGTGGCCGTGGCCACCCCGTGCTGACCGGCACCGGTTTCCGCGATGATCCGCGTCTTGCCCATGCGCCGCGCCAGCAGGATTTGCCCCAGCACGTTGTTGATCTTATGGGCACCGGTATGGTTCAGCTCGTCCCGTTTGAAATAGACCTTGGCCCCGCCCAGCTCCTCGGTCACGCGCGGCGCGAAATACAGCGGTGACGGGCGGCCAACGTAATGCTTCCACAGGTCATCCATTTCAGCCCAGAACGACGGATCATTCTTGGCTTTTTCATACTCTGCTTCCAGATCGAGGATCAGCGGCATCAGGGTTTCGGACACAAAACGCCCGCCAAAATTGCCAAAA
Organism: Amylibacter sp.; assembly: GCA_027083485.1. GTDB lineage: Bacteria > Pseudomonadota > Alphaproteobacteria > Rhodobacterales > Rhodobacteraceae > Amylibacter. The sequence continues at coordinate 9,246 of JALWOO010000026.1, forward strand.
CGGCCGTCCTCGTCAGGACCACTCTTGAATGAGTTGAGCATATCTGATGCCATTATTTCTCTCCACTGGCGGCGCGCAGGAATGCCGCGATTTTATCGTTGTCTTTAGTGCCGGGGGCGCTTTCAACGCCGGAACTTACGTCCACTTGCGTAGCCCCCGTCAGATGCACCGCTTGTGCCACGTTTTCAGGCGTAAGACCACCCGCCAACATCCAGGGAACCGCCCATTTGCGCCCGGCGATCAAGCGCCAGTCAAAGGCCAGACC
>JALWOO010000027.1 GCA_027083485.1 Amylibacter sp.
GTGTTTGTGGCCAATCCGAACAACCCCACCGGCACCATGGTTGCCGAGAGCGAGATTGCGCGCCTGGCGGAGGGTTTGCCCGATGGCTGTTTGCTGGTTCTGGACGAGGCCTATGCCGAATATGTGGAGGGCTTTGACGGGCATCTGTCCTTGGTCGAGGAGCGCGACAACGTGTTTATGACACGGACGTTTTCCAAGATTTACGGGCTTGGCGGTCTGCGCATCGGCTGGGGCTATGGTCCGCAGGAAATCATTGACGTGCTGCACCGGCTGCGCGGGCCTTTCAACATCAATGCGGGCGCTTTGGCGGCGGCGACGGCGGCGGTGCTGGATGTGGAATATACCGGTAAATGCCGTGCCGACAACGCCAAATGGCGCGATTGGCTGGTGGCAGATCTGGCAGCGGTCGGGATTCCTTGTGATCCTTCGGTGACCAACTTCATTCTGGCGCAATTCGGCTCTGAAGCGGAGGCAGATGCGGCGGATGCTTGCCTGAATGCCAACGGTTTGATCGTGCGACAGGTCAAGGGCTATAAATTGCCCGAGTGTTTGCGTATTACCATTGGCAAAGGGGCCGATTGCAAACGGGTGGCAGCCGTGTTGCGTGACTTCAAGGAAAGCTGGCAGGAATGACGCTGATATACGAAAAAGTGGCCCTGATCGGGCTGGGCCTGATCGCGGGGTCCATTGGGTATGCGGCGAAACGGGCCGGTGTTGTCGGGCAGATCAGCGGCTATGCCCGATCTGCCGAGACCCGCGCGGCGGCGCTGGAGCTGGGGTTTGTGGACAGCGTGGCGGAGACCGCAGCCGAAGCCGCCAAGGACGCGGATCTGGTGATCCTTTGTGTGCCGGTCGGGGCCATGGAACAGGTGGCGCGCCAGATCGCGCCGGCGTTGAAGCCGGGGGCGACGGTGTCCGATGTGGGGTCGGTGAAACAGGCGGTGGTGGATGCGGTACTGCCGCATTTGCCTGACAACGTTGAATTCATCCCCGCGCACCCGATGGCGGGGACCGAACATTCCGGCCCGCATGCGGGGTTTGCGGAACTGTTTGAAAACCGCTGGTGCCTGATTACGCCTTTGCCGCAGAATGATCCGGCGGCTGTTACGCGGCTTGAACAATTCTGGCGCGCGCTTGGCTCGCAGATCGAAACCATGGAGGTGGCGCATCACGATCTGGTGGTGGCGGTAACATCGCATGCGCCACATTTGATCGCCTACACCATGGTTGGCGTGGCCGACGATATGGAGCGGGTCAGCAATACCGAAGTGGTCAACCTGTCCGCCGCCGGTTTTCGCGACTTTACCCGTATTGCCGCGTCTGATCCGACCATGTGGCGCGATGTCTTTCTGAACAACCGCGAGGCGACGCTGGAAATTCTGGGGCGGTTCACCGAGGAATTATTTGCCCTGCAACGGGCCATTCGCAAGGGGGACGGGGACAAGCTGTTTGACTATTTCACCCACACCCGCGCCGTGCGCAAAAGCATCATCGAGGCCGGGCAGGACACGGACGCCCCCGATTTCGGGCGCAGCGGAGCCAAGGAGCCGGAATGAAGCGGGGCGCATGGATCGGGGCCTTGGTTGGCGGGCTGGTACTGGGGGGCATTGCGCAGGCGCAGGCCCCGCAAACCTCCTTGCGACCGATGCCGCGTCCGGTGCTTATTCTTCTGGACCCAAATGCCACTTTGGCACCGTTCAGCTCATTGCGCCCCGTGCCACGCGGGGGCAGGCCGGTTCAAACGGTTGTGCAAACCGTGGTGGTCGAGCAGGCGATTTCTGCGGACCTTGCTCGCCAGAATTCTGTGGGGCAACCGAATGTGTTTGCAGCCGTAAGTCCCTTTGCCGTGGCGCGCTCCCTGATGCCGAGGAAACGCCCCAAGGGGTTGCAGCGGGTGGCCCGTGTCGATCCGGCTATTGGCAAGGTCGGCAAGGCCGTGCGCTATCGCAAGAAGGGGTCGGTTTGCGGCATCAAGGGGATACGTGGCTATGCGGTCGGTCGGGTTCAGGGCAAGATTGCCGGATGTAGCATAAAAAATCCGGTTAAAATTAACGAAGTAGATGGCGTCAAATTCACTCGTGAAGTGTTGGTTGGCTGCGAAGCGGCGCAGTCTCTTTATGGCTGGGTGCGCAAATCGGCGAAACCGGTTATGGGGCGCAAGGGCGGAGGCTTGGCGAAAATCCAGATGATTGCCGGCTATTCCTGCCGTAATCGCAACAGCGCCAAAAGCGGCAAGCTGTCGGAACACGCCAAGGGCAAAGCCATTGATATTGCGGGATTTGTGCTCAAGGACGGCACGATTTTAAGCGTGAAGCGGGACTGGCATAGTGCTAACAAGGGGCGCACCTTGAAGAAACTGCATAAAACTGCC
>JALWOO010000028.1 GCA_027083485.1 Amylibacter sp.
GCCTTGGGCAAGGTCTGGGTGCCGATGATGACCCGCTTCGCCCCTATGTTGAGCAGTCAGGCTATAGATATGCCCGCACATGGCGGCACGGGAATGCCCAATCCGGCGCTGGATTTTCAGGTGCAATCGGCAGGGGCCACCATTGCCATGATCGAAAAAACCGGTGCGCCGGTGCATTTGGTCGGGCATTCCTATGGTGCAACCATTGCCCTGCGGATTGCCCGTGAACGCCCCGATCTGCTGCGCTCGCTTGTCTGTATCGAACCGGTGTACTTTTCGGTGCTGGACGATATCGGCCATCCGGCCTATGCGGATGCGCGGCGCGAAGAAGAGGAGATGGTGGCGTTGATCCGGCAGGGAAAACGCCTGCAAGCGATGCAGAGGTTCATGACCCGCTGGGCCTCTCCCGGGGATTGGGAGCGGCTGGATGCCGCCACTCAACAGGCCATGGCAGAGAAGGCGGACTTCCTTCAGGGGGTCGGCAACAGCATTTTGAACCGACATCCGGATCGCTTGCAACTGGCTGATTTTGCTGCGATTCCCACCCCGACTTTATTGATCCGTGGCGGGGATGGCTTGCCCGTGATTGGCCATATTACCGATGCGCTGACCGATATCATGCCCAATGCGCGCAGTGCTGTTGTGGCGGGGGCGGGGCATATGGTGCCCCTGACCCACGAGCCGGAAACGGCGTCGTTACTGCTGGCGCATTGGCATAAGTCAGCTCTCCCTGACGTTTGACTCTGTTTCCAAGCGGCGTATAGTCACCGCTAAAAGGGAGAGAGAACATGCCATTTGCAGAGGTGAACGGGACCAGAATTCATTACACTGATACGGGCGGGGACGGGCCTGCGATCGTGTTTTCACACGGGCTTTTGTTCGATACGCGTATGTTTGATGCGCAGGTGGCCGCGCTCAGGGACCGCTATCGCTGCATTGCCTTTGACCACCGTGGCCAGGGCCAGAGCGCAGTGCCGGCAACCGGCTATGATATGGACACGCTGGCCGAAGATGCCGCCGCCCTGATCCGCTCGCTGGGCGTTGAAAAATGCCATTTCGCCGGCCTGTCCATGGGCGGCTTTGTGGCGCAGCGTTTGGCGGTGAACCATCCGGAATTGCTGCGTTCAGTGACCATTCTGGACAGTGCGGCGGATCCGGAGCCTGTGGAAAACCTCAAGGGCTATAACATGCTCAATTTCCTGATGCGCTGGGTCGGGGCGTGGTCCATTGTCGGATCACTGATGCCGATCCTGTTTGGCAAAAGCTTCCTTGCGGATGACGCGAAAAAGGACATTCGCGACACATGGCGCAACCGGTTGAAAAAACTGTCGCGCAAAGGCACTCCCTTGGCTGTTAAAGGCGTGCTGGAGCGGGGCAGTTTTTCCGATCAACTGCCTAAAATCACCCTGCCAACCCTGATTATTGTCGGCGAAGAAGACGTCGCCACCGTGCCGGCAAAATCCGAAAAAATGCATGCCGCGATTGCAGGGTCCAAGCTGGTTTATATCCCCAAGGCGGGCCATTCCTCCCCGATTGAGAATCCGGAAGCGGTAACGGCGGCGATTGAGGAATTTATCGCGCAGGCGGATGGATGAAACTGGCCCCGAAGCTTGTGTTCGGGGCCATATTATCAGACCGTTTCTTGCGGGGCACCTTCCAGATGTTTGGAAATATAGAGCGCCTCGCCCATCCGCTCGATCAGGCTTAACTGCAGTTCGAGCCAGGCCATATGTCCTTCTTCGTCCATGACGATTTCCTCAAACAGCTTGCGGCTGCCGATGTCATCTTCGGCATCGGCCTGTTTCGCAGCGGCAGAATAGAAACGGATGGCTTCTTTTTCATCAGCCAGATCGCGCGAGAACAGAGTTTTCAGATCCGGTGCTGGTTTCAGTTCCTGCTTCATGGTCAGAACCGGCGTGCCGCCGATAAAGATCAGCCGTTCGATGAAACGATCCGAATGGCCCATTTCCTCTGCGACTTCGCCTTGCATTTCGCGGGCAAGGCCGGACAGGCCCCAATCTTCCAGAACATGGCTGTGTAACTGGTACTGGTGTACGGCTCCCAGCTCCATTTCAATGGCTTTTTGCAGGTTCGCTTGTGTTTTTGCGTTACTCATTATTATTCTCCAATAGCGTGTTTCCTTTGTGGCTATAGTTAGGGAGCCTGAGGGGAAAAACAATTAGAATAAAATGATGGCATCAATAATAATTTATTATTGATTATAGGCTGCGCGATGGTTTGTGTTATGCACAGCCCGTTCCCCGCAGGGGAGGCGGATCAAAAATTCACTTTCACGCCCGGCAGGTTCAGTTCCGCCACCAGATCGCGGACTTCCTGACGGGCGGCCACGTTGGAAATATTCAGCGAGCC
>JALWOO010000029.1 GCA_027083485.1 Amylibacter sp.
GGTCGTGGGCTTTCGCGCCGAACCTTACGCACCGGTTTACACGCCGCTGCCCGGCATGGGGCATTTGAATAATCTGCTGATGCTGGTGGCGCTTTTCCTGTCCGGTGCGGGCAACTCCAAAGGCCGCGCGCGGGCGTGGCTGCGCCATCCGATGCTCTGGTCTGTGGTGATCTGGTCGGGGGCGCATTTGCTGGTGAACGGGGATCTGGCCTCGATCGTGCTGTTTGGCAGTCTTGGCGTTTGGGCCGTGGTGCAAATGCTGCTGATCAACCGCGCCGAAGGGGATTGGCAACGGCCTGAACCCGGACCGATCAAAGGCGACATCAAACTGGCGGTGATTTCGCTGGTGCTGTTTGCCATCATTACCGGTATTCACATCTGGCTTGGCCATAATCCATTTCTGGGGACTTACGCATGATTGCCTATCGTTTTATCACCGAGGACGACACCTCTGCCTTTTGCCATCGGGTCAGCGAGGCGCTTTCCAATGGCTGGCAGTTGCACGGAGCCCCGAGCTATGCCTTTGACGCGGCGCGCGGGGTAATGCGGTGCGGGCAGGCGGTTATCAAAGAAGCAGAGGGTGAGTATTCGCCCGGGGTCAAATTGGGGACACTCTGATGAAAAAGACAAATTCCGGCCGTTTTTTCGAGGATTACAGCATCGGGCAGGTTCTGACCCATGCGGTGCCGCGCACGGTTTCGGGCGGCGAGCGGGCCTTGTATCACGCGCTCTATCCGGCGCGCCATGCGCTCTATTCCTCCGATGAATTTGCCCGAGCCTGTGGTTTGGCGGCTTCGCCGCTGGATGATCTTGCCGGTTTCCATGTGGTGTTTGGCAAAACCGTGCCGGATGTGTCGCTGAATGCGTTGGCCAATCTGGGCTATGCAGAGGGGCGGTTTTTGCGCCCGATCCATGTGGGCGACACCATTTCCACCACCTCCGAGGTCATCGGCCTGAAACAGAACTCCAGCGGTAAAAACGGCGTGGTCTGGGTGCATTCCAGGGGCGTGAACCAGCATGGCGATGTGGTGATCGACTATAAACGCTGGGTGATGGTGCGCAAAAACAATCCGGATGCGCCGGCCCCTGAAACGGTGATCCCCGATCTGGCGGCGGTGATCGATCCGGCGGACCTGGCCATTCCCGATGGGCTGGATTTCAGCAACTACGATTTCGCACTGGCGGGAGAGCCGCACCGCTGGGGGGATTACGAGATTGGCGAAAAGATTGACCATGTGGACGGCGTCACCATCGAAGAGGCCGAACACATGATCGCCACCCGCCTGTGGCAGAACACAGCCAAGGTGCATTTTGACGTGACCGCGCGGCCCGATGGCAAACGCCTGATGTATGGCGGCCATGTGATTTCACTGGCACGCAGCCTGTCGTTCAACGGTCTGGCCAATGCGCAGATGGTGGCCGGCATCAACGCCGGTGCCCATGCCAACCCCTGTTTTGCCGGCGATACCGTGCGTGCCTGGTCCGAAGTGCTGGACAAGGCCGACACCACAGCCCCCGGTGTCGGGGCGCTGCGGCTGCGTTTGGTGGCGGTCAAGGGCGATGCCGCTGGCTTCCCGCTCAAGGGCGAGGATGGAAAATACCTGCCCGAGGTGCTGCTTGATCTGGACTATTGGGTCTTGATGCCACAATAAAAGAGCAGATTTTCAGAAAGGTTCCCCATGTCCCGATCCAACCAGTTGCAGTTTGAAACCCGCGCCATTCACGCCGGACAGGAACCGGACCCGCAAACCGGCGCGGTGGTGACGCCGATTGTCCACGCCACTACCTTTGTGCAGGATGGCATCGGCAAAAACCGCGGCTATATTTACGCCCGCAGCGGTAACCCGACCCGCCTAACGGTTGAACGCTGTCTTGCGGATTTGGAAGGGGCCGAAAACGCATTTGTGTTTCCAACCGGCCTGTCGGCGGCGACCTCTGTCTTGGCGGCGCTGGATGCGGGGGCGCATGTGGTGGCCCATAACGATCTTTATGGCGGGATTTACCGGCTGATCAACGATCTGATGCCTCGCAGCAATGGCCATCATGTGACGCAGGTGGATTTCACCGATGCGGATGCGGTGGCGGCGGCTGTGACCGATAAAACCGCCTTGATGTGGTTTGAAACCCCGTCCAATCCGACGCTCGGCATCATCGACATTGCCAATATCACCCAGATCGCGCGCGATTGCGGCGCGATAACGGTCTGTGACAACACTTTTGCTTCGCCTTATCTGCAACGGCCCATTGAATGGGGTGTGGATGTGGTGGTGCATTCCGCAACCAAATTCCTCAGCGGCCATTCCGATCTGATGGCCGGTGTCGCCGCCGTTGCCGCCCATGCACCCGAGGGTGTCTG
>JALWOO010000030.1 GCA_027083485.1 Amylibacter sp.
TTGGACATTCCTTCTGTCATTGGGTGCGTTACCGCATCGTTTCGGCCGCGCCACACATGACAGCAAATTCCCCTGAACAGTATTCCACCGGGGCGGCTCGCTTGCGCAAACATGACCTAGCCAAGGGCAGAGTAGTACATTTTTCGATTCCCTCAAAACGGAAAAACCCCATAGCTAAATCCTCTCTGAGTATAGTAAAATCTGGCCCTTGCCCTTCTTGGCGCAGTGTGGCTTTTTAGGGGGAACAAAAATTTGATGGGAATACAGTAGATGGCCGACCTTTTGACATGGGAAAACTTCGCTAACCTGGGCGTATTGATCTTTCTGCAAGCCGTGCTCGGCTTTGACAACCTGCTGTATATATCGATCGAATCCCAACGCGCGCCTGAAGAAAAACAGCGCTCTGTGCGGTTTTGGGGGATCCTCATTGCGGTCGCCCTGCGGGTGGTGTTGCTGTTTGTGATGATCAAGCTGATCGATTTGATGCGGGAACCGTTTTACCATTTCAATTTTCCCGGAATCATCGAAGGCGGGGTGAATTTCTCTACCGTTGTTTTTGTGGTTGGCGGGGTTTTCCTTATGTACACGGCCTTCAAGGAAATCACCCATATGTTATCCATGGAAAATCTGGAAAACGACCCTGAAGCCCGCGTCGGCAAATCGGCAACGCAGGTGGTGATTATGATCGTGCTGATGAACCTGATCTTCAGCTTTGATTCCATTCTCTCCGCGCTGGCTATTACCAAGGTTTTTCCGGTTCTGGCCATGGCCATCCTTATTTCCGGCATTGCCATGCTTGTCTTGGCAGACGGGGTGACCGAGTTCCTGAAAAAGAACCGCATGTACGAGGTTCTGGGCCTTTTCATCCTGCTGATCGTCGGGGTTGTTCTGCTCGGCGAGGCCGGACCGGCAGCCGCTCACGCCATGCATGACGAGGCATTGCAAATTCGCATCTTTGGCTATGATTTGATCCCTATGTCCAAGACAACCTTCTATTTCTCGGTTGTGGTGCTGGTAATTGTTGAACTTGTGCAAACCGGATATCAGCGCAAGCTGGCCGAGGAACGCACCCACGAGCAAAACCGCTGATGCCCACGCCGGTTACGGCACCGCGCACGGAACGCGTGGTTTATCAGGGGCAACCGGCCTGGATCAAACGCCCCGAACCGGCGCGTTCCAGCCGTTTTGTCTGGCTGCACAAACTGTTTATTCCATTGTTGCCAATGGCAATGCGCCCCACCAATTCGGGCGGCGGCACTGAGGGGCTGGCATCAGAAGTTTCGCGGCTGAAAGTCTTTGCAAAGGCCGGTTTGCCGGTTCCGGAAATCCTTGAACAAGGCCGCGACTATGTCATTTTACCGGACTGCGGTGCGATGCTGTATCACCATATTACCGCATTGAACGACCCGGCGGACCGCCTGAAGTGGGTGCAAAAGGCACTGGATGTTCTGCTGGCGGTTCACCATGCCGGACTGACCCACGGCCGCCCCTATTTCAAGGATTTCGTAATCAACCCCAACAGCGGTAAAATCACCATGCTGGATCTGGAAGAAGACAGCACACAATCCGCCCCGCTCGCCGATGCGCAGGCGCGTGATTTCTGGCTGTTTCTGACATCCGCTTGCGATTTCTTTGCCCCGCAAGCGCCCTTTCTGGCGGGACTTGTGGATTATTACTGCGCCAACGCCCCGCGCCAGAGTCGCGATGCCCTGCCCCGCCTCGGACGCGCCCTGCGTCCCTATCGCCGATTGATCGGTTTGTTGCACGCCCAGAATATCGCCCGTGAAGTCACCGGAGCCTATTGGGCAAGCCGTGCCCTTGAAGCCCTGCCAAAACCGTGAAAACCCGCGCATACCCAAAAATACAGTGCTGGCACTGGTAACGCCGCATTAAGCATCCTATATTGCAATCAAACAGAAAACCGGATTCCCTGGGGACCAATATGTCTGCCTCTTCATTACAAGCAATTGCCTTTATCGTGCTGATCTCCCTGATTTTGGTCGTCTCCTTTGGTTCCCTTGGCGGAGCAGCATAATGGCGCAGAAATTTGGCGGGGAATACAGCCCGCAAGACTCCACGAACACGACCCCCACACCGGCAATCAACAAATTTCGTGGCCGAAAAGCGCATAAATCCAACTTTCGGGCAAAACTGCTGTTTTTGGCCCCGATGCCGCTTTTGCTCAGCGGCATTGGCGAAATGCGTGCCGGCAATGCCACCGGTATGATCGCCGAATTCGGCGCACTGGCCTTGCTGCTGCTGGCTCCCTGGTTATTACGCGAAGGTATTGCTGCCCAAAATGCCTTTGACGCGCGCAAGGTCGCCCGCGCGCCCGCCATCCCGCGCAAACTGTTT
>JALWOO010000031.1 GCA_027083485.1 Amylibacter sp.
GAGAGCCTCTGTGCGGGCGCTGTATTGATCGTCGATGGCCTCCCAACGGGCCAAACGCGCCTGTGTGCAGCGGTCATCCAGAAACACCGTGGCCCCCGGCAAATAGTCAAACAGGGTTTCCATCCGGTCATGGAAAAACGGTGCCCAATGTTCCACCCCCTGATGTTTGCGACCGGCACTGACGGCCTCGTAGAGCGGATCATCCGTGCCCGCTGCGCCAAATTCGGCGCGGTAATTCTGCCGGAAACGTTTGATTGCGGCATCATCGAGCATGACCTCCGATACCGGAGCCAGCTCCACGCGCGACAGTTTTTCAACCGTACGCTGGGTCGCCACATCAAACCGGCGCGCGCCGTCCAGCACATCGCCAAACAGATCGAGCCGCACCGGGCCGGTATCACCGGGGGGGTATACATCAATCAAGCCGCCGCGAATGGCGTAATCACCCGGTTCCATCACATTGGGGGCCTTGGAAAACCCCATGCGGGTGAAATAGGCGCGCAGGGCGGATTCATCGATTTGACCGCCCACAGTGGCCACAAAACTGGACGCCCCCATAACCGCGCGCGTTGGCACCCGTTGGGTTGCGGCATTCACCGTGGTCAGCAGGATAAACGGCCGGTCAAACCCGCGTGACAGCGCCGCCAAAGTGGCCATGCGCGCGGCGGAAACCTCTGCGTTGGGAGAGACGCGGTCATAGGGCAGACAATCCCAGCCCGGAAAGCTGAACACCGCCAAATCCGGGGCAAAAAACCGCAAAGCCGTTTGCATGGCCGCAAGGCGCGTATCATCGCGCGCCACATGCACCAGCGGCTTGTTGGTCTTTTGCAGATGGGACACCAGCAGGCGGGCGTCAAAGCCCTCGGGCGCGCCGCTTATGGTGGTCAGATTCGGGTTGTATTGCTGCTTGTTCATAAGACAAGGGGCCTATCGCAGCGGGACACCGGAAACAAGGCTATCTTATGGCCTTTAGCCTACGAGATTGGAAGGCACACTTAGGCATAAGGGCTGAACAAAGTTTGCGACACGCCCCAAAAGGCGGTGAACAAAATGGCGTTGGCCCCGATCAACTGCTTGATCCGGCGATGCAGCACATAGGCGCGGTACAGATCATCCCCGTAGAGCGGCTGATCATGCCATTTATGCGCAAGCCGCAGGCTCAGGGCACCGACAATGGCCAAGGGAAACAGCACCAGAAATCCCGCCTGCATAAACTGGATTTTAAACCAGAACCCCAGCATAAACACCGAGGCCAGCAGAAAAGCCGCAACGGCGGTGAAAAATACATTATGGCTGTCGAACATATTGATCGTCTTGCGCACATTGATTTCAATCAGGGTTTCAAAATCCTGTTGCGCCTGCCCACCGGCCTTGTGGCCCAAACGGGCATCATCATAGGGCACCCCCAAAGTCCAGTGGGTTGTGCGCGTCCAGACCACCGCAAGCAGGATCCAGTACCAGACACTGGCAAAGCTGCGGGATCCGATTACCTCTGAATAGAAGCCGTCCATACGGTTCCTCATTTGTTGTTTCGGGGTGTTTAGGCCAAAGTTAACCGGATTCCAATTGCGGTTTTCGGATTTCTGCTTGAACTGTGGCGATATTTTGGGCACTCCAACAGGCAGCACCCTTTGAAACAAGGAAAACCCATGTCTTTGCCCCCTGCCCCCTTTCCCGCCGCGCGTGCGCGCCGGTTGCGCCGCACCGACTGGATGCGTGATCTGACCCGCGAAAACCGGCTCTCTACCGAAGATTTGATCTGGCCGCTTTTTGTGCGCGATGGCGAAGGTGTCGAGGAACCCGTGGCCTCTATGCCCGGCGTGATGCGCCGCTCTGTGGACAAGGTGGTCGAGGCCGCAAACGAGGCGGCAAATCTGGGCATTCCGGTGATTGCGCTGTTTCCCTATACGGATGCGGCCAACAAAACGCCGGATGCCGCCGAGGCGACAAATCCGGATAATCTGGTGAACCGCGCCACCCGCGCGATCAAGGCCGCCGTGCCCGATATCGGCATTTTGCTGGATGTGGCGCTGGACCCGTATAATTCGGACGGCCACGACGGCATTGTGCGCGATGGTGTGGTGCTGAACGATGAAACACTGATGGTGCTGGAGCAACAGGCCTTGGTGCAGGCAGAGGCCGGTGCCGATATATTGGGACCGTCGGACATGATGGACGGGCGCATCGGCGTGATCCGGCGGGCGCTGGAAAACAATGATTTTGGCGATGTGGCGATCATGTCCTATTCGGCGAAATTCGCTTCGGCCTTTTACGGGCCGTTTCGCGATGCGGTCGGGGCTTCCGGCGCGTTGAAGGGCGACAAGAAGACCTATCAGATTGATGCGGCCAAC
>JALWOO010000032.1 GCA_027083485.1 Amylibacter sp.
GGCCATGTTTATTGATATGATGGACAAGGGGCTGGTCTATCGCAAAAACGCTGTGGTCAACTGGGATCCGGTGGATATGACGGTGCTGGCCAATGAGCAGGTAGAAAACGGCTGTGGCTGGCGCTCCGGCGCGCCGGTAGAGCGCAAGGAACTGACGCAGTGGTTCTTTAAGATATCCGAGTTTTCAGAGGATTTGCTGACCGCGCTGGACGGGCTGGAAAACTGGCCGGAAAAAGTCCGCCTGATGCAGAAAAACTGGATCGGCAAAAGCACGGGTTTGCAGTTTACATTTGAAACCCTGAACGCACCGGACGGTTTTGACGGGCTGGAAGTGTACACCACCCGCCCCGACACCCTGTTCGGGGCCAGCTTTGCGGCGATTTCCTATGATCATCCGCTGGCCAAGGCGCTCGAATCAAATCCGGAAATAGCGGCCTTTAATGCGGAATGTCGCAAGGGCGGCACCACCGAGGAAGAACTGGAAAAAGCCGAGAAGAAGGGCTTTGATACCGGAATCCGGATTAAACATCCGTTTGATCCGGGCTGGGAACTGCCGGTGTATATCGCGAATTTCGTGTTGATGGGGTATGGAACCGGTGCGGTGTTCGGTTGTCCGGCGCACGATCAGCGCGATCTGGATTTTGCCCGCAAATACGGTTTGGTGGTGACACCGGTTGTTTGCCCTGCGGATCAGGACCCCGACAGCTTTACCATTGGCGACGAAGCCTATACCGGCCCCGGCAACATCATCAATTCGCGGTTTCTGGATGGCAAGAGCGTTGACGATGCCAAGGCCGAAGTGATTCGCCGGATCGAAGAGCGCAATATGGGGCAGGCGAAAACGGTTTACCGTCTGCGGGACTGGGGGGTTTCACGGCAACGGTATTGGGGCTGTCCGATTCCTGTGGTGCATTGCCCAGATTGTGGCGTGGTTCCCGAAAAAAAGGAAAACCTGCCGATCGAGCTGCCCAAGGATGTGTCATTTGATCGCCCGGGCAATCCGCTGGATCGCCATGATGCGTGGCGCAATTGTGCCTGTCCGAAATGTGGCGGCGCGGCAGAGCGCGAAACCGACACGATGGATACCTTTGTTGATAGCAGCTGGTATTACGCCCGTTTCACCAACCCGCGCGCAGCCACGCCAACTGTGGCGGCAGATGTGGAATACTGGATGAATGTGGACCAGTATATCGGTGGTGTGGAACACGCGATTTTGCACCTGCTGTATTCCCGGTTCTTTGCCCGTGCGATGAATGCAACCGGCCATCTGCCCGAAAAATCCATTGAACCCTTCGAGGCGCTGTTCACGCAGGGCATGGTGTGCCATGAAACCTATCAGGATCCGGACGGGAAATGGCTCAATCCGGATGACATTCGGCCGGTTCAGGGCGGCTATGAAACGTTGGACGGGCGGCCGGTAAAGGTCGGGCCGTCTATCAAGATGTCCAAATCCAAGAAAAACGTGGTCGATCCGGTGGATATCATCGACCAATACGGTGCCGATACCGCACGCTGGTTTGTGCTGTCCGACAGCCCGCCGGAACGGGATGTGGAATGGACAGCCGCCGGTGCGGATGCAGCGTGGAAACATATCAACCGCGTTTGGTCGCTGTGTGACCGGATTGCGTCTATGGATACGGAAGCCAAGGGCACCGGCGATCAGGATTTGCTGCGTGCCATGCACAAAACCATTCAGGACGTGACCCTGAACATCGAAAGCTTCGGTTTTAACGCCGCCATTGCCAAGCTCTATGCCTTTACCGCCACCCTGACCAAATCCAAGGCAGGCCACGGCGCGCAGAGACAGGCAATTATGACGCTGGCCCGGCTGATGACCCCGTTCACGCCACATCTTGCAGAAGACATCTGGGCGCATCAGGGCGGTGAGGGGCTTGTCTCGCAGGCTCCTTGGCCGGTAGCCGATGAATCCATGCTGGTCGAGGATACAGTAACCTTGCCAATCCAGATCAACGGCAAACGGCGCGATGAAATCAAGGTGCCCAAGGATATGCCCAAAGAAGAGGTTGAAAAACTTGTTCTTGAGAACCAGACTGTGATCAAGATGCTGGCCGGTGGTCAGCCCAAACGTTTGATCGTTGTGCCGGGGCGGATTGTGAATGTCGTTGTTTAATCGCAGAAGAATACTGGCGCTTGCGGGCGTGGGCCTGCTGGCCGGTTGCGGGTTCACACCTGTTTATAAATCCGGCTCCGCCGCCAGTGATCTACATGGCAAAATCGCGATTGATCTGGTCAAGGGCCGCAACGGATTTGAGTTGCGCGAACGTCTTGAAGAACGCTTGGGATTTGCCACGGCGGATGCCCCTTATCAGCTGTCTTTTCGCCTGAAAACCACGGAAACCGGCCTTGCTGTCACCAAAGACGAAGGCACCACACGGTTCAATCTAACCGGAGTCGCTGATTTCAGTATCAAGGACGTGGCCACCGGCAAAACCGTTTTTGCCGATCAGGTGAAAAATACGACCGCCTATAGCGCCACATCGGAAACCTATCCGTCGCGGATAGCGGAACTGGATGCCAATGTGCGCTTGGCGCAGGCGCTGGCGGAACAAATCGCCAACCGAATCGCGATTACCGCCAAAGGTTGGCACCGGTGAAACTCGGCGGCGGACAGGCGGCGGCATTTCTGGCACGGCCTGACGCGGGCAAGGCGGGGGTGTTGCTCTATGGCATGGACGCAATGCGGGTTTCCCTGAAGCGGCAGCAGTTAATCAAGGGACTGGTGGGCGACAAGGCCGACGAGGAAATGCGGCTTGAACGCCTGACCGGCGCGGAATTGCGCAAGGAACCGGCCCGTGTGCTGGACGGGATCAAGGCGCAGGGCTTTTTCCCCGGCCCGCGCGTGGTTTTTGTTGAAGAAGCCACAGACACCATTACCCCGATGCTGACCACGGCGCTTGCCGAATGGGCGGCAGGGGATGCAACGATTGTGGTGACAGCGGGGTCGCTGAACGCGCGCTCAAAGTTGCGCAAACTGTTTGAGGCAGACCGTAATTGCGTTGCCATTGGCGTCTATGATGACCCGCCTTCGCGCGATGACATCGAACGCAATCTCAAGGCTTCGGGCCTGAAAAATATTGGCCAGCTTGGCATGGATGGCCTGATGGCGCTGGCGCGCGATCTGGACCCCGGCGAATTTGCCCAGACGGTGGAAAAGCTGGGCCTGTATAAATACGGGGACGACACACCGATCACCGCCGAAGATATCGAGGCCTGCACGCCAGCCACCAGTGATGCGGCGCTGGACGATGCGATCCACATTATTGCAGAGGGCCGCACCCCCGAGGTCGTCCCGATCTTGAAACGCCTGAAGGCACAAGGGGTGAACCCCACAGCGCTTTGTATCAATGCCACCCGCCATTTTCGCACGCTGCACACCGCCAGCAGCCATCCCCAAGGCCCCGATACCGGCCTTGCCCGCGCCCGGCCACCGGTCTTCGGGCCGCGCAAGGATCGTATGGTACGACAAGCGCGCGGCTGGGGGGGCTTGCGTCTGGAAAAAGCATTGGCGGTCTTGATGGATACGGATTTGGCATTAAGATCACCCAGACCACTGCCGGATATGGCAATGGTGGAACGGGCCTTTATTCGTATTTCTATGATGCGGCCCAAATAAGGGGAAAGATATGTATACTTTGGTTGGCGCACCAATGACCCGCGCGTTTCGGGTGTTGTGGATGCTGGAAGAGCTGGGGCTGGAATACGACCTGAAACCGGAAATGCCCCATAGCGATGCGGTCAAGGCGGTTAATCCTGCCGGCAAAATACCGGCCCTGATCGAAGGTAACACAATCATTACCGACAGTGTGGCAATCATTCAGTATCTCGCCGATAAACATGACGGGCCGACCTATGCGGCTGGTACGCTTGACCGCGCTCAACAAGACAGCCTGTTGCATTGTATCAATGACGAAATCGACAGCGCCTTATGGACGGCGGCCCGCAATACCATGTTCCTGCCCGAGGAAAAGCGCGTGCCGGAAATCAAGGACACCCTGAAATGGGAGTTTTCCCGCTCGATCAAATCTCTGGAACAGCGGCTCGGCGATGGTCCTTATCTGATGGGCGAAAAATTCACGGTGCCCGATATCGTGCTGGCCCATTGCTGCGGCTGGGCGCGATCGGCAAAGTTTGACCTCGGCGACGGTCCGATCCGCGATTATATACGCCGCGTGATTGCACGCGATGCGTATCAACGGGCAGATAAAATTCGCGCCGCTGGATAACGTTACCCATAGAACGCCAGCAACAGTGCCAACAGGACAAAACCGGCAACCAGACCGGCCCCGAAGGTCAGAATTGAAAATGCCATAACCATCATGGCGGAACCCCCTACATGCTCCGTAGCTCTATCTCGGGTTTGTGGGGGTGTTTTTCAAGAGGCGGCTACCGTTTTAATTCAACCAAAAACGCCTCGCCATTACCATGCACCAGATCATGCGGCACGATTTTCACCCATCCGGTGCCCGATGGAATTTTGACATTGCCGAGGGAACGGGTAAACGGCTGTTCATTCACATGCGGATGCATCAGAACACGATACCCAAGTTCGGTGCCATCCTCCAGATAGACCCCCCAACCATCGGCATAGTGATTCCATCCCTCGTCTGCATGGCGCAAAGACACATCAAAACGCCAGCTATTGCCGGAATGGGAGACCTCTACCCCCACGACAACAGGGGTGCCCGCCTGCGACACAGTGGCCAGAATGCTTAGAACAGCGGCAAAAACAGTGATTTTCATCAGGAATCCTCCGGTTTTGGCAACAGCATAGTAATTTATCTGAGTTTGGCTATTCCCCAGCCTTCACGAAACCGCTATGGCCGCAGGTGTCCAAAACACTTAACTTAGGAGAACAGACATGGGCTACCGTGTTGTTGTCGTTGGTGCCACAGGTAATGTGGGCCGCGAAATGCTGAACATACTGGCAGAGCGCCAGTTTCCAATTGATGAATTGAAAGCTCTGGCGAGCCGTAAATCCAAAGGAACCGAAGTAGGCTATGGCGACAAGACGATAAAGACCGAGGATCTGGACACCTTCGACTTTACCGGATGGGACATGGCGCTGTTTGCCGTGGGATCCGAGGCGACCAAAAAATACGCCCCGATTGCCGCCAAGGCCGGTTGTGTGGTGATCGATAACAGTTCTCTATATCGCTATGACCCTGAAGTGCCGCTGATCGTGCCGGAATGCAATCCGGACGATATCATGCAGTATTCCAACAAGAACATTATCGCCAACCCGAACTGTTCCACGGCACAAATGGTTGTGGCCCTGAAACCGCTGCATGATCGCGCGCGGATCAAGCGGGTTGTGGTGTCGACCTATCAATCCGTATCCGGTTCCGGCAAAGCCGCAATCGAGGAGCTGTGGGACCAGACCAAAGGCAAATATGTGCCGGGTCAGGAAGTGGCAGCAAGCGTGTACCCCAAGGAAATCGCGTTCAACGTGATCCCGCATATCGACGTTTTCATGGAAGACGGCCAAACCAAAGAAGAATGGAAAATGGTCGCCGAAACCAAGAAAATCATCGACAAGGATATCAAAGTCACCGCCACATGTGTGCGGGTGCCGGTTTTTGTGGGTCACTCCGAAGCTGTGAACATTGAATTCGAAGATCACCTTGACGAGGCAGAAGCCCGCGAAATCCTGCGCAATGCGCCGGGAATTCTGGTGGTTGATAAACGCGAAGATGGCGGTTACATCACACCGGTCGAATGCGTCGGGGACTATGCAACATACATCAGCCGTATTCGTCAGGATCCAACCATTGATAACGGCATTAACCTGTGGTGTGTGTCCGATAACCTGCGCAAGGGCGCTGCCCTGAATGCGGTTCAGATCGCAGAGCTGCTGGGCCAACGGGTGCTGAAAAAAGGCTAAACCTGCTCACATGATTTATTAAGGGCGGCGTTCGGCAATCGGACGCTGCCTTTTGGTTTTTCAGGGGACACGGGTTGCAGTTTCACGGTGGGTTCTTACATTCAAGGCAGTTGTCTAGAAAGGATTCCCCATGCGATCTGTTTTGGCTCTGGCCTGTTTGTCCGTTGCTTTTCCGGCGTTTGCTGATGATTTTAACCTGAATGGCAAAGTTTCCCGCGCCGTCATATTTGCAGAGGGGGCGAGTATCACACGCACAGCGCCGGTTGACCTGCCTGTAGGGCGACACCGGTTAACCCTGATGGTGCGCGAAGAATTGCCCGAAATCCGGTTTGAAGGGAGCGGATCCATTGCCGTACTTGCTCGCGAGGAACAAGAACGAATCACGGTTCCTGCCACCAAAAATGCGGATGTTCTGGCTTTGGAAGCGGCGTATGACGCGGCGCGATTGGCATTGGCCCGGTATCAGGAACGGATTGATGCGGTAACGGCCCGCCAGTCGGCAGCGCAAATGCGGCTGGATTTTCTGGCTGGATTGGCCAGCGGCAAAGGTGGTGAAAAACCGTTAGAGGCAACATCGCTGCTGGATGTTTTGACATTGGTAGACGGCCCGACACAAGACGCGCTGGCGGTTGTGGCCAAGGCGAAAACAGATCTGGTTGCAATGGAGCGCCAGAAAACAGAGTTAAAAGAAAAAATGGAACAGGCGCGTGTGGCGCTTGAGCGCGGCACTGCGCCGGATGTGGATTACACACCGTTGGTTCTGGATGTAAACGTCACAGCACCGTTTAGCGGCCAGCTGATTGCCGAAGGTTTGCATCGCCGCGAAATGAGTTGGCGGCCGGTCTATGAGGCTGAACTGATCCAGAAAGGCGACAAGGGGAATCTGCTGTTGCACCGCAAAGCCGCGATCAGCAACTACAGTGCCGAGGCCTGGCAAGATGTGGAGCTGGTTTTGTCTACGGCCCGTATTTCGGATGCTACCGAAACCTGGGAACCGGAGCCACAATTGCTCGGGTTGATTGATCCGGAAACAGTAGCTTCGCTTCGCCGCAAGACACGGCAATATTCGCAGGCCGAAGTAGAGCCGGCAATGGCACCGATGGTCGAGGCCCTTAAACAGGATGGCTTTGCCCGCAATGAATTGCGGGGGCAGACGGTTGTTTTCAATCTGGGAACAGGCAACGCGCTGGGCTGGAATACAGAATATAAATTGTTCGATCTGGATCAGATTTCCATTCCGGTTGATCTCTATGCCATGGCCAATGCAGCGTCGGATGATGTGGCATTTCTGTATACGGATATGACCAATGAAACCGGTGGCGTGATCCTTGAAGGACAGGCGCGGTTGTATCGTGACGGGGCGTTGATCGGCGATATGACAATGCCTTTGGTCTATCCGGGGGCCGAGACACATTTGGGGTTGGGCAAACTTCTGGGCGTGCAAATCGAACATAACGTGCTGAATGCCATGGATGGAGAGAGCGGGTTTATTTCATCATCTTCGGAAACAACCCGGGACGTTCAGACAGTGATCACCAGTCGTCTGGATTATCCGATTACGTTGAAATTGCTGGATGTGGTGCCGACTTCGGAAAACGAGGATCTGGTGATCAGCATGAATGCCAGCCCGAAGCCGGTGGAAACGAACCGCAACGGCAAGCGTGGTGTGCTGGAATGGCAGCTGAATTTACAGCCGGATACAAAACAAACGGTGAATTTCAGCTATAAAATGCAGTGGCCCAAAGGGCAAATGCCGGTGGACCACTAACGCTTTTGGTTTTTGGTGATGCCCTAAACAGGCCGAAAATTACCGGTCTTGCTCTGGTATTGCTCAAGACCGCCATCACGAATATTGAGCCAAACGCCATGCAGGCTCATATCACCATTTTCGACCTTCTCTTTTACAAAAGGGAAGGTCATCAGGTTTTCGAGTGAAACCAGAATTCCTTCGCGTTCCATGCGGCTAATTTGGTCTGTACGGTCGCCACCTTCGGCAACGGCTTTTTCGTAACCACCGCGCAGAATATCCATCCAGCGCCCCACAAAACTGGTTTCCTTTTCCAATTCGGGCGCATTGCCGGAACACATATCATGGCAACCATTGACCCCCCCGCAATTTGAATGGCCCATCACAATTATATTGACGACTTTCAAGGTGTTAACCGCGTACTCAATGGCTGCAGATGTCCCGTGGTGATCGCCGTCAGCCACATAGGGAGGCACCAGATTCGCAATATTGCGGTGAATGAAAAATTCCCCTGTGTCTGCACCGAAAACCGATGTTGCATGTACGCGGCTGTCACAACAGGAAATAATCAGGGCGCGTGGGCGCTGACCTTCGTCGGCCAGTCGTGCATACCAGACTTTGTTGTCCTCGAACTGGGTCGCCCGCCAGCCACGGTAACGATCACTTAAAGATTTAGGGAGAGGTTTGACAAACTTCATACGGAGGGTTTCCTTTTGGTAAGCCTAATACCTTTTCGTCAATTTGTGTGTATATTTCAAGCGCAACCGGACGCGATTGTTACTAAAACTTCAAACAAGGCGCATAAGTTGCCGACCGGGAATTGAGTAAGCGAGTGGAAAATATGACGAACAATATAATCACTTTGCCTGTGAACGAAGCGCCTTTGGTTCAAACCGATGCGATTGCCACTTTGCAGGCTTCTTTAGGAGTCGAATCCGGACGTGATGTGGTGGAGCGTGCGGTTTTTGAAATCTCGGATCGTTTGTGCAAGCTGGAATTGGCCCTGCATGACGACGATATGAAAACGGTGGGTAAAATCGCGGCTGGTCTGGTGTGTATGAGCACGCAAATCGGCCTGCTGGTTTTTGCTGAGATCGCCAGCGGCTTGGCCAATGAGATCGGAAATCAGAATCATATCGCTGCCGCTGCCTTGGCGTGGCGGTTGTTACGGGTGGGGGAATCCTCGCTGTTTTGTGCAGTGGAACTCGCGGATCGTTCAGGCTAAGCTTGCTGCAAAACAATAGCGGAGCCGAATACATGCCAGCCAAATTTGTTCAACCCGATGAAAATACCGTCCCATTGGACGTTGTGCAAAGCAAAGACCTCGGGGGGTATATGGCGGCATCGCCGGAACCGGCCCGCCTTTGGCTGGCCTCAAACGGGTTCACCGCCAAGCTGGGGGAAACGGTTGTGATACCGGATGCCACCGGCAAACCCTATCGGGTTGTCGTGGGCTGGGGGGATGCCAAGGCGCGCAGGCGCGGGCGCTTCCATATGGCAACGACGGCAGCAGGGTTGCCCAAGGGCAGTTATAAAATTGCATCCGGTTTGAAAGGTGATGATCTGGAGGAGGCCGCGCTGGCGTGGCTTTTGTCCTCTTATGTGTTTGACCGCTATAAATCCAAACCAGCTGCAAAGGCGCATCTTGTTGCGCCCGACGGTATTGATGCAACACGGCTGGAAACCATTGCAAGCGGCGATTTCCTGACCCGCACCCTTATTAACACACCAACCTCGGATATGGGGCCTGTGGCAC
>JALWOO010000033.1 GCA_027083485.1 Amylibacter sp.
GCCCAAGCCCCCGTACGCATTGTATTAAAACGAAAAGGGCCGACAACGGTCCATTATGCCGAGTAGGAAATTTCAATGTCCGTCTGGGATAAACTGCGCCAGTTACATCAGGCCCGCGGCTCGCAATCCATCAAATCCAGGTTCGATCAGGATGCCAACAGGTTTGATAATTACTCGCTGAGTTTTGGCGATATGCTGTTTGACTATTCCAAAACCGCGCTGGACAGGGATATTCTGGACGGGTTGCTCAATCTGGCCCGCCATGTCGGGGTCGAATCCCGCCGCGACGCCATGTTTCGCGGCGACAAAATCAACGAAACCGAAAACCGCGCCGTGCTGCATACCGCTTTGCGCAACCTGAACGGCGGGCCGGTTCTGGTCGATGGGCAGGACGTGATGCCGGGCGTGCTGCACACCCTGGAGCGGATGAAGAAATTCAGCACCCGCTTGCGCAACGGCACGATTACCGCCGCAAATGGCGCGCCTTTTACCGATGTGGTCAATATCGGCATTGGCGGCTCCGATCTGGGACCGGTGATGACCGACATTGCCCTGACCCCCTATCAGGACGGGCCGAAATGCCACTTCATTTCCAACATTGACGGCGCCGACATCACCGACACACTGGCCGGCCTTGATCCGGCAACCACGCTGGTGATTGTCGCCTCCAAAACCTTCACCACCACAGAAACCATGACCAACGCCACGGCGGCCAAAAACTGGCTGCTGTCGGTGGTGCCGGCAGAAAAGATCAGCGATCATCTGGTGGCGCTCTCCACATCCGAGGAA
Organism: Amylibacter sp.; assembly: GCA_027083485.1. GTDB lineage: Bacteria > Pseudomonadota > Alphaproteobacteria > Rhodobacterales > Rhodobacteraceae > Amylibacter. Next base: position 790 of record JALWOO010000033.1, read on the forward strand.
AAAACCGCCGAATTCGGCGTCAAACGCAACCGGGTTTTCGGCTTTGAAGACTGGGTCGGCGGGCGCTATTCGATCTGGGGACCGATCGGCCTGTCCCTGATGCTGTCAATCGGACCGGAGGATTTCACCGAATTCCTGCTGGGGGCCGAAGAAATGGACCGCCATTTCCAAACCGCGCCTCTGGCAGAAAACATGCCGGTTCTGCTCGGGCTGATCGGGGTCTGGCATGCCAACCTGTGCCAATACCACACCCGCGCGGTGCTGCCCTATGACCAGCGCCTTGCCCGCCTGCCCGCCTATCTGCAACAGCTCGACATGGAGAGCAACGGCAAGGGCGTCAGCATGGACGGCAAACCGCTGGCCTGTGATTCCGGCCCGATCGTCTGGGGCGAACCCGGCACCAACGGCCAGCATGCCTTTTATCAGCTTATCCATCAGGGCACCCGCACCATTCCCTGCGAATTCATGATAGCCCGGCGCGGGCATGAACCGGAACTGGCCTATCAACACAACATCCTGATTGCCAATTGTCTGGCCCAGTCCGAAGCCCTGATGCGCGGCCGCGATCTGCAACGGGCCTGCGAATTGATGCGCCGGCAAGGCTACACCGGTGCCGAACTGGAACGTCAGGCCGCCCATCGGGTCTTTACCGGCAACCGCCCGTCAACAACCCTGATGTATGACCTGCTGACCCCGCGCACGCTGGGCAAAATCATCGCGCTTTATGAACATCGCGTCTTTGTCGAAGGCGTGATCTGGGGCATCAACAGCTTTGACCAATGGGGCGTAGAGCTGGGCAAACGCCTTGCCAACCGCCTGCTGCCGCTGGTCTGTGGTGAAACCACCGATGACCCGCATGACGGCTCGACCCTCGGCCTGCTCGCCAGCCTGAACATCCACTGCTAAAGGCGCGCAACCGCCCCCCTATCCATTTTTTGGAAATATCCCGGGGGAAGCCCGCAAGGGCTGGGGGCAGCGCCCCCTTCCCGCCGTTACAGCTTTTTATGCGCCCCGTCACAAAACGGCGCATTTTCCGTTTGCTTGCAGGCACAAAAGAATTTCTTGCCGTCTTCCTCGGCCGTCCATTTCATCGGCTTGAATTCCGTGTCCTTATGGGAGCCATCACAAAACGGCTGCTTGGAGGACAACCCGCAAGTGCACCAGAAATAGTTTTTTCCAGCCTCCACTTCCACTGCAATCGGGCTGGTCTGGGCGATTTTACCTTTGGTCATTCTTATTCCCCTGTTTGGTTCCTTGTGTGCCGCTAATCTATAGCACATCCCCCGAACAACAACCCGAACGCCACACCTATTTCAAATACTGCGCCCATAAGTCCGGATCCAGCCGCTCGATATAGGGGGCCAAGCCATCGGCCACATGCTCCCATGACCTTACAGAGGATTTGTAAATCTTGCGCCGCACCTGATTGACACTGGCCGTGCGCACCGCCCGTTTGCTTTTGTGAAATTCCAGCACCGCCGGCTCCCATTCCAGCGCGCAATATTCCAGCAACTTCCGGCTTTCCGCCTCCTGATCCG
>JALWOO010000034.1 GCA_027083485.1 Amylibacter sp.
GCCAATATGGCGGGCGCGCGATGTAAACACATGGGCACGATCAATATGGCCCAGATATAATTCCGCCGTCGCCAATGCCATCCAGGCAAAAGGATTTGCCGGATTGAGCGCGGAACTGCGGCGCGCCATTTCATAGCCGAGGGAAATTTCGCTGGTGATGGTCAGCTTGGAATAGGCGATGATCGACAGCACCAGCGAATTCATCGGCTCAAGCTGCAACGCCTGACGGGACAATTCGCGGATTTCCTCGGTGGCGGTTTGGCCGCAGGGGCTGTTGCGTTCAAGGATCTGCACCACCCGTAACAAAATCCGCCAGGCCAGAAACGCGCCCCTTGGATTGATGTCAAAGGCCTGCGTCAAAAGCACGTCCGCCTCGCGTTGTTCGGCGGGGTTCATCGAAAACAGCTTTTGCACCGCAAGGCTGGCCAGAACCTCTGCGTTTTCGTCGCCGACGCTGCGGCGGGCATCCACGCAAAAGGCTTCGCTGATGGCGTCGATGGCCTCGTTGCGCATTTGTAAAATGTCGTCATGCTCAACCGGTGGCGCCCCGCGTGCAGGCAGGGTGCGATGACCGGCCCACAACTGGCGATTGGTGGCACCGTCAATGCAGGAGGCGTGGATCACCGTGGAGCCATTGTTGAAAATCGCCCGCGCCCGCACCCGAATTGTATCGCCGGATGCAGGCATCAGTTCCGATGGTGTCGCGTCAATACAGAGCTGTTCATTCAGGCTCGAGGCCACACCGGAAACGAATACTTCGGAAAACAGCCGTTCCATTTCGGTGCCGCCGGCATCGACTTCGGTGACAACGGTTTTGTTTGCCGGCGTGCGGATGCGTCCGGCGTTGGCCTTTGCAAAGGCCTTTGCTGAAGGCTGTTCGCGGGCCTGGCGTTGCAGGCGCAACCAGCTTTCGAATTCCTGATCCCGAACGTCCATCCCTTCGAGAAATTCGGCATTGTCGTCAAAAACTTCCGGAAAATGAACCTCTTTTGGCAAAGCGATGGTTTGCCGATTCGTTTTCAGCAGATCGGCATAGGGGCCAAATGCCTTGCGGATCTGGGTCAGGGCCTGACGCAGGCTTGCGGCCCCCTGTTCACGGGATCGGTCACTCCAGAGCTTGTCTTGCACCCAATTCCGGCTGCGCTGGTGGTCTTTGTTTGTCAGCACCAGTGCCAAAACCCCCTGTGCCTTGGCGCTGGTGGGGGTCAGGTTCTCGCCATTTGGCCCTTCAATCGTGAATTGCCCGTGTAGCGTTGCCGATAATGTGGCTTTGGACCCCATTCAAAGATACTCGCATTTCAGTTGAAATCGCCGCCCCCTCAGGCCGGCAAATGCTTACAGCGGTCACAATACCCTAAGATTAGTAAAATAGGCAACTATTTCGGTGTTTTCGGGGTGTGGTACGTGAATAATCCGTCAAAGCCTGTGTCACGGCTTGACCCGGGGGCCGTTTGTTTAAACTGTCGGGCAAGGTGTTTTAAGGAGAAATTGATATGAGCGAATCAGGTTATTCGGGTTACTCGGGCTATTCGGGTTACTCCGGCTACTCGGGCTATTCCGGTTATTCAGGAAGCGGCAGTCTTGCCGCCCATGCGGGGGGGGCGTCCAGCACCCAATTGAACGCGGCGCTGGTGTCTACGCGCGACGGGATCGGCGGGTTCTGGGACGTGGCCAATGCGCGGTTCGACGTGACCCTTGGCACGGCCGAGCACAAGAATATTTTCTACCTCAGGTTACCCATTCGCGCCAAGATGCTCGACCATGCCATGCACAGCAGCGCGCAGGTGAGCCTGCCTGCCGGTGAAGCCAGGGGCGCGGTTGTCAGTTACCTGCCGCCGGTGGCCAACGGGGTGATTACGCCGGTGCCTCTGGTGGAAATCCGCGATCGGGTGATGACCCAGTCCCTTGCACAGGGGCAGATTGATCTGGTGCGCACCTATGCGGATTTGCGGCTGGATCGGGTGGCCGAAATCAACATTCAGCAAAATGACATTCTGTCGTTTTTCGGGGCTTTGGCGCTGCTGGATGACCAACGCCGGTTGCGCTCGCTCGAATTCCTCAAGGCGCTGGTGCGGTTTTGTATTTTTGCGGAAATGCAGGTGAAACACCAATGCCGTTTTGCCCGCCCTGTGGATATTGATGTCAAGGTGCAGCCGATGATCCAGACACCGGACCACAGCAGTTTTCCAAGCGGCCATGCCACGGAATCCTTTGCGGTGGCCACGGTGATGCACCGGATGCGCACAGGGCTTGGCCCGCGTGCTGGCCTTGCCAGCGGGGCGCAGGAATTCCGGCTGGCGCACCGGATTGCCACCAACCGCAC
>JALWOO010000035.1 GCA_027083485.1 Amylibacter sp.
GCACCGGAAAAACCGCCGCCCATAGCGCCTTAACGCCCAAATACAGCAGAACCCCCACGCCAAACCACTTCAAGGCCACAAATGCCAGCGGCGAAGCGGCCACAACCGCTCCGACCCCAAGCAAAGACGCCAGCATCAAGCACAGGCCGCCCAGCAGCTCACCGGCTATGCACCACAGCGCCGCCCGCCAGCCGCGGGCAATGGATTGCCCCGTAACAACCAGCACACTCGGCCCTGGAATGACCGAAAGCACAAAGCTCGCCAAAGCAAAGGTTAACCAAACATCAAGCGCCATACCCGCCCCCCAAAACAAAAAAGCCGAAGCTTAGGCTCCGGCTTTTTGCTAATCTGGAAACAGGATCTAACTACTTGATCTTGCCTTCTTTATATTCGACATGCTTGCGCGCAACGGGGTCATATTTGCGCTTGACCATTTTCTCTGTCATGGTGCGTGCGTTTTTCTTGGTCACATAAAAGTGGCCGGTATCCGCTGTCGAATTCAGGCGGATTTTAATTGTGGTTGGCTTCGCCATTGTTTAGCTCCTCGCGGTCGGCCCGCCCATGCGCGCCCAAATTCTGTATTGATCGCTGCCTTCTATACGCTTGCGGGGCAGAGTCAAGCCCTTCCCCGCGCTTCCGCCTCACAAAAGCGCAAAATGCGAGCGGCCATCCTCGTGATAGAAGAAAGGTGCCTTGTGCGTGGCGTCGGGCTGCTTCACCAGTGCCTCGACCTCCGACAGCACAACGCTGGTAATAAACGGAAGCGCAAGCCCGCGCGCCTCGCTCAGGGCGATCCAGTGCAGGTGGGAAAGCTCGTCACAGGCCGCCGAAAAATCATCCAGATCATTCAGCACATCGCCGGAATCGGCCACAAAAAACCGCGCATCAAAGCGCCGGGGCCGGCCAGGCGGGGTGATGGCGCGAAATACAAAGCGCAGGCCGCTCATGTGGGGGGGAAGCCGCAGCCCCGTCTCCTCGAGCAACTCGCGCAGCGCTGCCGTATATAGCCCCACAGCCTTTTCACCAAGCCGTGCATCTACAGCGCCCTCTAACACGGCGGTATAGTCGGCGTCATCAACAGCGCCACCGGGAAATACGTATTTATTGGGCATAAACGCCGCTTTAGCCCCCCGCTGCCCCATAAGCACATGCGGCACGCCGCCGATATCGCGCAGCAATATCACCGTCGCAGCATCTCGAATGATCTTGCTTTTATCCATCCCGGTATCTTGCCCCCATCGCCTTGCAACGTCCACCCCAAAGTGCAAAGCCCCCCAAAACCTATGGGCAAAAAAAGATATCGTTTGGGTCAGCACCGTACCAATGGGGTGAGACAACCCCATGCCAACCAAACCCGATACGCCTTGACTTAGCAGATAACCTGTTTTGAATGCTGGCCACTTCTGTTTCGGATTCGAATATCCAAGCCGTCCACGCCGCGGGGCCGGCCGCTGCAAGGGAGGCCAAAAGACCCTCACCAACAACAAACCTCCGGCGCTCTTGTGGTGGCCACACGCGCCAAACAGCGGCCTCGGCAGATGATGTGCAGGCCGTCACCGGGCACGAAAGCACGGCTTCTGCGGTTCGTTACCGAGGTGCGGCGAGACAACGCAAAAGAGCACTTGAAGCTCAGAAGAACAGAGGATATACGAAATCAGAATGTTGAGACACATGTCGAGGCATGCACCACATACCACGACTAAGTGGTTGAGAAGGCGAGTTGGCGGAGTGGTGACGCAGCGGATTGCAAATCCGTGTACACCGGTTCGATTCCGGTACTCGCCTCCAATGTTTTCAAAGGGTTAGCAGGCGCTCGGAAAACGATGTGGAAATGTTTTCACTTATGTTTTCACGTTTCCCGCTTTGTTCCCCCTTCGCGCCTTGCATCCTGAGCTGCCTGCGCACGGGCTTTTTGGCGGGCCGCACCGGCATATCTGACCACAGAAGCGCGACTCGTGTGGCCAGTCACAGCCATAATCAAATCGTCCGATAATCCCAAAGCGGCCAGTTCCGACGCGGTGGTGTGGCGCAAGGCGTGGATGTCATAATCTTCGGCCCCGATTTCTTTGCGTACTTTCATCACCGCAAAAGCCGCCGCGCGGTAACTGACCGGCTGGCTGTCGGGTTGCGAAAGGATGAACAACCCGTCGCGCGGCGTCTTCTCCAGCACGGCCGAGAGCTGCGGCGTGAACGGGATCCACAAATCCTTGCCGGTCTTGCCCTGCCGCACATTGATTCCCCCCTCCTCGATATCCGACCAGCGCATTTTGCGCACGTCGCCAATTCTCTGCCCTGTGCCCAGACACAGCTCGAATATCAGCA
>JALWOO010000036.1 GCA_027083485.1 Amylibacter sp.
TATTTTGCTGCTTTGGGAAATTTTGGTAGCGGGAGAGGGACTTGAACCCCCGACACGCGGATTATGATTCCGCTGCTCTAACCACCTGAGCTACCCCGCCATTTCGTAGGCGCTTTTAGGAGTTGCAGGGCAGGGCGTCAAGCACTGAATCGAGCTTGCGTGGAAGTTTTCGCAACTCTTTTGACAAAGCTGAAAATCACAAAACCGGCCGGTCTGCGATCGGTCAGAAAACAACCGTCAATGGGGCTGAATTTTCAGAAACCTCCACGCAAAAGCCACCCGAATGGATGGTTCCCATTCGGGTGGGGCAGGCCCCAACCCCTTGATATTCTGGGGGTTATATTGTCAGTGCAGGTGTAAAGAAGCCCGAGCCTACCCCTTTAGAACGCGAATGGCGGGCGCGACTTCTATTTCGCCATCATAGAGCGCGCGGCCTGATATGGCCCCGTTCAGCGGTGCGCCGCAATCCTTGAGTGCTTGCAAATCCGCCATCGAGGAAACCCCGCCGCTGGCAATCACCGGAATGGACACCGCATTGGCCAGCGCCGCCGTGGCTGCTACATTCGGCCCTTGCATGGCCCCGTCGCGGTTGATGTCGGTATAGATAATCGCCGCAACGCCCGCGTCTTCGAACTGGCGGGCAAGGGCTGTGACCTCGACGTCGGTTTCTTCGGCCCAGCCGCGCGTGGCCACCATGCCGTTGCGCGCGTCAATGCCCACGGCCACATGGCCGGGAAAGGCTTTGGCAGCTTCTCGTACCAGATCGGGGTTTTCCACGGCTACCGTGCCAAGGATCACCCGTTCCAGCCCCAGCGTGATCCAGCGTTCAATGGTCGCCATATCGCGGATCCCGCCGCCGAGCTGCGCCGGCACTTTCACGGTTTTCAGAATTTCCTCGACCGGTGCCGCATTAACTGGCGTGCCGGCAAAAGCCCCGTTCAAATCCACCAGATGCAGCCATTCACAGCCCTGATCCACAAAGGCCTGTGCCTGTGCCGCCGGATTGTCGTTGAATACGGTGGATTGGTCCATATCGCCCTTGTAGAGCCGCACACAGTTGCCGTCTTTTAAATCGATTGCCGGATAAAGGATCATGGGATTCGCCGCCTCTTGTTGGTGTTGGCAGAGGTCTAGCGATTCTGGCGAGGAATTGCAAAGCCGCTGCGTAAATAGACCGGATACTTGACGGCAAGCAGGGCTTGCGGGCAAGATGGCAAAAAAACAGGGAGAACATAATGAAGAAAATTCTATTTGCAGGGGCGGTTGCCCTGTTGGCAACGCCGGTTCTTGCGGGGGACCCTGTGCTCGGCACATGGAAGACCGCGCCGGATGACAACGGTCATTTCGGCTATGTAACCGTCAAGCAATGCGGCAAAACCATTTGTGGCAAGCTGACCAAAGCCTTTGATGATAAAGGCAAGGAACTGGATTCCAAAAATGTAGGGAAAAGCATCATATGGGATATGGTTGCCCAGGGTGGCGGTGCCTATGGGGACGGCAAAATCTGGTCACCGGATCGCGACAAGACCTATAGCTCCAAAATGCAGCTCAAGGGCAACAAGCTCAAGGTCAAAGGCTGTATTGCCTTTATCTGCCGTGATGGCGGCACCTGGACACGGGTAAAATAATCCTGTCTGGCGGTCGTTAAGGCCGCCATTCCAGAAAGTTCTTGATAAAGCGCAAGCCGGTTTTCTGGCTTTTCTCCGGATGGAACTGGGTGCCGATAATATTGTCATGGCCAACGGCCGCCGTAATCGGGCCGCCGTAATCCACAGTCGCCAGTAAATCGCGGCTGTTTTCCGGCACCAGATGATAGCTATGCACGAAATACACATGATCGCCTGCGGAAATATCGTCAAACACCGGATGATCCGGCGTATTGGACAATGAATTCCAGCCCATATGCGGGATTTTCAGGGATTTGTCGCTCGGCTGCAAATGCACCACATCGCCGGCAATCCAGCCAAAGCCCGCGTGTTCGCCATGTTCCAGCCCGCGCGTGGCCATCATTTGCATGCCCACACAAATGCCCATGAACGGCTTGCCCGCCTTGACGCCTTCTTCGATGGCCCCAAACAGCCCGTCCACTTCTCCAAGCTCGCGCCGGCAATCGGCAAAGGCCCCGACACCGGGAAGCACGATGTGATCGGCCTTGCGGATCACATCCGGATCAGAGGTCACAACAACCGTGCCGGAACCGATTTCCGCCGCCATGCGCTGAAAGCTTTTCTCGGCGGAACGCAGGTTGCCCGAATTGTAATCGGCAATCGCGGTAATCATTCTGAAAGGGTTCCCTTGGTAGAAGGAATCGCATCCGCCTTGCGCGGATCGGTTTCCACGGCCATGCGCAACGCCTGTGCCACAGATTTAAAGGCTGCTTCGACGATATGATGGCTGTTGAATCCGTTCAACGCCTCCACATGCAGGGTAATGCCGCCCTGCATGGCAAATGCGGTGAAAAACTCGCGCACCAGTTCGGTATCAAACGTGCCGATTTTGGCGGCGGGAATATCCACATTCCACACCAGAAACGGCCGTCCTGACAGATCCAGCGCACAACGCACCAATGCTTCGTCCATCGCAAGCAGGCAGGAACCATAGCGGCGAATACCGCGTTTGTCGCCGATGGCCTCGGCCAGAGCCTTGCCAAGCGCGATGCCCACGTCTTCTACGGTGTGGTGATCATCAATGTGATAATCGCCAGAGGCACGCACTGTCATATCGATCAATGCATGGCGTGAAAGCTGATCCAGCATATGGTCAAAAAAGCCGACCCCGGATTGATTGTCATAAACCCCGGTCCCATCCAGATTGATGGAAACGGAAATTTTGGTTTCGGCAGTGTCGCGGCTTATTTTGGCGGTACGCATGATCGGCCTCATGTTGATTTCGCTGCTTTATAGGCGGGATGTGAAAACCTGCCAAGTCCCGCGCCTGTCTTTTGCGACAGTTTTACCGGATAATAAGTTTGTTATTGCCTTTGTACCACTAGCAGAGCTAGCAAAAGATCGCTAAAGGTGTAATGAATTAGTGCCTCTCCCCTTAGTGGTTCAAATGGTAATGCTACCTATGATTGAAAATCTTAGATCCCTGGCCATTCTGACAACTGTTGTCGAGGAGGGATCCTATCGTGCGGCAGGACAAAAGCTCGGGCTGTCTGCTTCTGTGGTGTCGCATCATATGACCAATCTGGAAAAACGTCTGGATTGTCCAATTTTTCTGCGGGTTTCACGCCAGTTACGGCTCACCCCGAAAGGTGAAGTATTGCACAAGGCCGCCCGTGAAATGGTGGATGTGATCGGAGCAGGACTTAAGGCAATTTCCAGCGAAGAAGTCGAAGCCGGCGGTGTGCTGCGCATGGCTGTTCCACAGGTGCTGATGCAAGGGGGGATGTTGCGTGCCATTGAGGGGTTCTTGGCCAGCTTTCCGCGTGTGGATTTGAAGCTTGAGCAATGTCACCATGAAATTGATCCGCTTTCTGATGGCTATGATTTGGCTTTTTCGCGACAAATGCCAAGCGCCAAGGCATTGGAATACAGGCAGTTAACCGAAATCGAGTTCGGATTCTTTGCAGCACCTGACCGGGCGGCCAAGTTGGACACGTCAGGACAAACAACCGGTACGGGGCGGTTCCCCTTTATTCTTGCTCCGGGATATGGACCAGAGGAATGGCAAGCCGCTTTTGTCATCGGAACGGGGCGGGAAAACGCCAAAGGCAGTTTCCGTCTGGAATGTGATGATCTTACTGTGGCGCATCGGATTGCTTGCACAGGTGTTGGAGTCGTGGCGTTGCCGGTGTCGCTGGCGGATGCAGATACAAAAACCGGACGCCTTGAGCGCGTTTTTGAGGATGTGGAAATCCCCCCCCGCGTATATTATGCGATTTACCCGAAAAAAGGCGCGCAGAACTCATTGGCCAGCCATTTTCTGGAGCATTTGATCGTGGAGCAAGTGATTGCAGCGAGTGTGCTTTAACCGCGGTTCAAACACGCTCTGTACAGGATTTTTCTGTTGGTAGCCGTGAAGTTGTGTTAGGTATTCTCTGTGGATAATGCTTTGAGGCTGAATTGGAAACTCCGGGAAAATTGTCACTCTGGGCGATGGAAATATTTGTCGCGACGGTAGAAGAAGGATCGGTTTCCGCAGCTGCAAAGCGTCTTGGGGCCAGTGTTTCGGCAATTTCACAGCAATTGACCAATCTGGAAGCTGCGCTTGGGGCGATTTTGCTGGATCGCTCCAAACGCCCCCAACAAGTGACCAGTGCGGGGGCGATGTTTTTGCGCCGCGCTCAGGTGATCCTGTCACAGGCCACGCAGGCCAAAACCGAGCTGGCAACATTTAATTACAGCCAGACAACGCGCCTGCGTCTGGGGATTATCGATGATTTTGACGCGGATGTGACACCGGCGCTGATGCTGGGGCTGGCGCGTCGCATGACGGGATGCCAGTTTTTGCTGGAATCCGGTGGCAGCTATGCCATGGCGGAGCGGCTGGAATCCCGTTCTCTTGATGTTATTGTCGCGGCGGATCAGGAGGCCAATGCCCCCTGGATGGAGGTTCACCCCCTGATGTCGGACCCTTTTATCGTGGTGGCTCCCAAAGGATTGATCACGCCGAATAATCCGGTTTTACCACAGCTTTTGCAGCACCCGTTGATCCGGTATTCATCGCGGCAAATGATGGGGCGCCAGATCGAAAACCATTTGTTGCGCCAAGGGGTTTCCCTGCCGAACCGGTTTGAATTTGACAGCTATCACGCCATCATGGCGATGGTGGCCGGCGGGGCCGGATGGGCGATTACAACGCCGCTTGGCTTTATGCGGGCACAACGGTTCCATGCGGCGGTGGATGTGTTAGCTTTACCTCTTAAGCCTTTGTTTCGAAACATATCCCTGATTTCACGAGGGGATACGCTTGCGGATATTCCGGCGCAAATCACCGATGATTTGCGCCCGATGATCCGCGATATGCTGGTAGCGCCAATGGTGGTGCGTTTTCCCTGGCTGGCGGATGATTTCAAGGTTTTATAAGGCGTTTCAAAACCCTTGGTGAAAATAAAAAACCGCCTAATGTGAAAAAACGGCACCCATATCGGCAAAGCCCTTGATTTCAATCGGGTTTCCGGATGGATCGCAAAAAAACATCGTGGATTGCTCCCCTGGTTGGCCTTTGAACCGGACAGTTGGCGGAATGATAAAATCAACCTTTTCAGCGGTCAGTTTTTCTGCAAGCTCCTGCCATTTCTCAATATCCAGCACCACCCCCAGATGGGGCATCATCACCATGTGATCGCCAACCTTGCCCGTGGCCCGTGTTTCAAACGGTTGCCCAAGGTGGAGCGAAAGCTGATTGCCGAAGAAATTGAAATCCACCCATGTATCCGTGCTACGCCCTTCATCACACCCTAAAAGGTCACCGTAAAACCGGCGCGTAGATTGTAAGTCGATGACGTTGTAAGCCAGATGAAATATTGCCATGATCTTTCCTTTCGATATGTCTGCCCCTGTGTCGGATGTTCTTAAAGAAAAAACTAGCTAATTATTGCGCTTTCAAACATAAGATATTCTTATGGACTCAAAGCTACTCAAATCTATTGTTATTGTTATTGATGAGGGCAGTATCGCTGCGGCGGCCCTTCGGGAAGGGATCACAGCCTCTGCCATAAGTCAGCGCATCAAAGCGCTGGAGGGTATGCTGGGGGAAAAACTGTTGATCCGCTCTGGGCGCAATGTACAGCCCACTTCCGCATGTATGGCCCTAATGCCGCAAATTCTGCGGGTGCTGGAAGAAGTACAGGTGTTGCGCGAAATCAACCCGTTGAATGCTGCTTCGGGGGATATTCGCATCGGGGCCATTTCCACGGTTTTATCCGATGAGATGCCCCTTATCATCCGGCAGATCACATCGCGGTTTCCCCAAGTGTCGCTTTCCATTCATCCGGGCACATCAAAGGCCTTGTTCCAACAGTTCCAGGATGGAGAACTGGATCTCGTCATCGGCGTGCGCCCACCGTTTTCTTTACCCAAATCGCTGCAATTCATTGCGTTGGAAACCCAACCTGTCGGACTTTTGTCAGCCTTAACAACGGATGTTGGTTGCGCACCGCTTATTGTTTATCAACGCCAGTCGTGGGGCGGGGCGGAATGTTGGCAAGCGGCACAGCGCATTAATCAAAGCGGGCCGGTGTTATGTGAACTTGATGCTTTGGAAACCATTGCAATAATGGTGCAAAACGGGGTGGGTGTTTCGATTGTGCCGTATTGGCGGGGGCTTGATCAACGTTTCAACGGGTTGGCATTTCAGCCAATTGACAAGGCTGGCCGCACCATTGGGCTGTTGATACGGAACCACCAAATCCAACATCCGGTGGTAAAGATGATCGAAACCTGCTTTGGCCAATCCCAATAATTCAGGCCGCTTTTTCGCCGCGCGCCTGATCCACAGAAGCCAGAATAGCATCACCGATCAAATCCACATCCGACAGGCTCAGGGACGCAGGCAAGCGTAAATCGCAGGCCCGCATCAGCATGGCGCGGGTTTGGGGCAGCTCGGGCAGGTCTTTGATGAATTGCCAGTTCCAGAACACCCGCGCGTTTTCCGTGTGCTGTCCAAAAATCTGTATCGGCAGGCCGGCATTGGCAGAAATCGCCATCAGGGCCTGTGCCTGCGTGTCGCTCATGCCGTTGAGCAAAAACTGGATGCTGTCCGGGGCGCGGTGTTCACCGGGCAGGGGCGGGGGCACGTGCAGGCTCGGGTGATTGTTCAGGCGCGCGGCCAGATGATCGTGGTTGCGCAGGCCGTTTTCGGCACGGCTTGGCACATGCTCAAGCTGCGGACGGATCACCGTTGCCGACAGATTGTTCATGCGCGTGTTATACAGGGGTACCTGATTTTGAAAGCGGGCAAAGCTGTTGGTATCGCAGCCGTGTTTTTGCCAGTTGTTTTCATAAGCCCCTGACATGATGACGGTTTTTGCGATGATTTCCTCGTCGTCGGTGATCAGGATACCGCCTTCGCCCCCATTAACCAATTTGTAACTCTGGAAGCTGAAACAGCCGACAAGCCCCATGGTGCCGATCTTTTGCCCGTTCCATGTGGTGCCAAGCGAATGGGCGGCGTCCTCGATCACGGGAATATTCCTGTCGGCACACAAGCGCAGGATTGTGTCCATGTCCGATGTATGCCCGCGCATGTGGGAGACGATAACCGCGCCGATTTCATCGGTGAGCTTGGCTTCAAAATCGGCCATATCCATGCGAAAATTGTCGCCGACCTCGACCAGAACCGGCTGGCAATTGGCATGCACTACGGCAGAAGGCACCGCCGCAAAGGTGAAACCGGGAATGATGACTTTGGCGTTCGGCTTCAGATCAAGCGCCTGCAAGGTCAAAAACAACGCCGCCGAACAGGAGGCCACCGCCAGCGCAAACCGGCTGCCCATCATCTCGGCGAATTCCTGTTCCAGCAGGGTAACAGGCGCATTTTCCTTGGCCGTATAGCGGAACAAGTCACCGCTTTGCAGCATCTCTTCGATGGCCGCGCGGGCGCTGGCGGGAATGGGTTCGGCTTTTTGCAGGTTGACGCTCATTGCTCGTTCGCTTTTTCTGAAAAGACATTTTAGAAAATCTGTATCAGTTGCGGGCATCTTTGGCCAGAGTGTAGTTTTTTTGTCCGATTTCCGGTATGGGGCCGTCATGGCAACTTATTGCTGATTGTGTCGACTTGCTGTTAAGGGCTTGAATGCAGCCTGCGCAATGCGCATTTACCTAATAGAACAGGGGTGACCCTTCACAATGGGAATGATGCTATGAAAAATCTGACAATTATAGGCGCGCTGGTCGTGCTCGCAGGCGGAGCCTATTGGTTTATGACCCAAAAAGAAGCCGCTGAACCGGTCGAGGCCGTGGCACCTGCGGTCAGTGAGGAAAACACAGACTTGCAAGACGCGACCCAAAAAGCCAAGGATGCTGCGGCTGATGTTGTCAAGCTGGCCAAGGACAAGGCCAAAGCGAAGGTTGAAGAAGCCAAAGAAAAAGCCAGGGCAAAGGTAGAAGAGGCCCAAAAGGCCGTTGAAGAAAAGGTCGATGCTGCCAAGGCAAAGGTTGATGAAGCCAAGGACGAAGTCACCAATAAAATCACCGATGTTTTGAAAAAGGCGACTGGCACAACCGAAGATTCAGCTGCCAAAGCCGCAACTGATGCTGCTACGGCTGGTGATACAGCCCAGGATGCTTTGAAAGCTGCCACTGAATAAAGCGTTTCGCATTTTTCGATCCGGACAAGGGCTGCGTTGAGCGGCCCTTTTTCGTGCCAAAATGGCGCAGTTGCGGTTTTGCGCTTCCGGATTTATGCAAGAGCCAGAATTAACCGGTTTTCAGGAGGTCGCCATGGCGAGCAAAGACAAAGATACTGTGTGGATCCCGCGATTGCTGTTGCTTGGTTTTCTGCTGGTCGGGGTGTTGTTTTCCGGCGTCGGGTATTACCTGTCCGGCTGGCAACGGGATTTTAACGCCCGTTCGATTGAAACCACGCTTCAGGTGCTGCGCATTGACAGCAAGCAGAGCCGGGATCGAAATGCTGCGGAAACAGGTAAGGAAATCACCCTGTACCGGCCTGTTTTTCAACGGCGCAATGATGCGGGGGAATGGGAAACCTATGCGGGAAATCTGTGGAATTCCCACAGTCCCCATAAGGCAGGCGACACGGTTTCCGGGCGGTATGATCCGAAAACCGGTGAAATGGTCAGCATCGACATGCTGGGCCAGATGCGCGGCCTTGGCAATATTTTCTACGGTCTCGGGGCAGGGATGTTCCTGCTGGCCTTTGGGGTGATCTGGTATCGCCGCCGCAAAAGCGCGCCGGCATAACCGGCGCGCCAATGGTTTTTACTTCATGGTCGGGATCGAGAACTCGGCCCCTTCCTTGTTGCCAGATGGCCAACGCGACGTCACGGTCTTGGTGCGTGTGTAGAATTTGAACGCATCCGGCCCGTGCTGGTTCAAATCGCCAAAGGCGGATTTCTTCCAGCCGCCAAAGGTGTGATAGGCCAAAGGCACAGGGATCGGCACGTTCACGCCAACCATGCCCACATTGACACGGGAGGCAAAATCACGCGCAGTGTCGCCATCGCGGGTAAAGATCGCGGTGCCGTTGCCGTATTCGTTTTCCATGGTCATTTTCAGCGCATCTTCGTAGGTATCCACGCGCACAGTCGACAGAACCGGCCCAAAGATTTCCTGCTTGTAGATGTCCATATCGGTTGTCACATTGTCAAACAAAGTGGCCCCGACAAAGAAACCGTCCTCATAGCCTTGCAGGCTGAACCCTC
>JALWOO010000037.1 GCA_027083485.1 Amylibacter sp.
TCCCCGTACACCGTGCGCATCTGGCCCGGCCAGCTGGATTTGATCGCCAACACGCCTTCGCATGGATAGCTGGTGATCTCCTCACCGCTTTGCGGTTCCAGAACCACCGGTTCCACCCCGAAGAACGGCTTCATACAGGAACCGGGTTTGGTGGCATGGGCACCGGGCAGCGGGGTCATCATGTGGCCACCGGTTTCGGTTTGCCACCAGGTATCCACAATCGGGCATTTGCCTTTGCCAACAACATCGTTGTACCAGGTCCAGGCCTCGGGGTTGATCGGCTCGCCCACGGTGCCCAGCAGTTTCAGTGTGGACAGATCGCATTTGGTGACAAACTCGTCACCCTGCGCCATCAGCGCGCGAATGGCGGTCGGGGCCGTGTAGAACTGGTTGACCTTGTGCTTTTCACAAACCTGCCAGAAACGGCTGGCATCCGGATAGGTTGGCACCCCTTCAAACATCAGCGTGGTCGCGCCATTGGCCAGCGGGCCATAGACAATATAGCTGTGGCCGGTGACCCATCCCACATCCGCTGTACACCAGAAAATATCCCCGTCGTGATAATCAAAGGTGTATTTGTGGGTCATGGAGGCATAGACCAGATAGCCGCCGGTGGAATGCACAACCCCTTTGGGGGTGCCGGTGGAACCGGAAGTATAGAGGATGAACAACGGGTCTTCGGCGGCCATCGGTTCCGGCGCGCAATCGGCGCTGGCTTCGGCCATCAGGGTTTCATAGACGTGGTCGCGCCCCTCTTTCAGCTCAGGCCCGCCGCCGGTGCGGGTGACCACCAGAACAGCGGTGTCGCCGATGATTTCCATGGCTTTGTCCACATTGGATTTCAGCGGCGTTGCCTTGCCCCCGCGCGGGGCCTGATCGGCGGTCACCACCAGTTTGGCGCCGCTGTCCTTGATCCGGCTGGCCAGCGCGTCGGGCGAAAAGCCGCCAAACACGATGGAATGCACCGCACCAATGCGCGCACTTGCCAGCATGGCAAAGGCGGCTTCGGGGATCATTGGCATATAAAGAACAATCCGGTCGCCCTTGCCCACGCCGAGCGATTTATAGACGTTGGCCAGTTTGGAAACCTGTTCGTGCAGTTCCTTGTAGGTGATGTGTTTGTCCACGTTCGGATCATCGGATTCCCAGATGATCGCGGTCTGGTCGCCACGGGTTGCCAGATGCCGGTCGATACAATTGGCGCTGACGTTCAGAACCCCGTCTTCAAACCATTTGATCGACACATCCGGATATTCAAACGAAGCATTGCGCACCTTGGTATAGGGCTTGATCCAGTCGATGCGTTTGCCGTGCTCCCCCCAGAAGGCATCCGGATCCTTGATCGATGCGTCATACATCGCCTCGTATCCGGCAGCGTCCACATGGGCGTTGGCAATAAATTCTTTTGACGGTGGAAAGGTTTCTTGGCTCATGGGTTCCTCATGTGTTGGACAGACCAGAGGTCATTTGTTGTATTGAAAGCAATTTGCGGCGCAACCGCAAGGGGGAGCGCCGCAAAAGCCGTAAATCAGATCGCCAGATAATCGTGGCGGAGTTGTTCGTTATCCAGAACTTCCTGGGCAGTGCCATCAAACACCACGCTGCCCGTATCCAGAATAACCGCCCTGTCGGCGAGTTTCAGCGCCGCAATGGCGTTTTGTTCGACGATGATGGTGGTGATCCCCTGTTCTCGGATCAGATGCAGGGTTTTTTCGATTTCCTGCACGATCACCGGTGCCAGACCTTCATAAGGTTCATCCAGCAACAGGATTTTGATGTCACGCGCCAGCGCGCGGCCAATCGCCAGCATCTGCTGTTCGCCCCCCGAAAGGGTGGTGCCCTCTTGCTTGCGCCGTTCGCCCAGGCGCGGGAACAATTCGTAGATGCGTTCGATAGACCAGCCAATCGGCTTTTCGATCTGCGCCAGTTGCAGGTTTTCCTCGACCGTCAGGCCCTGAATAATGCTGCGGTCCTCGGGCACCAATTGCATACCCACTTGCGCAGCCTGCCAGGCCTTCATGGTGTGCAAGGGTTGATGGTCCAGCCAGACCTCGCCCTTGACCAGCATCGGGCTATCCAGCCGCGCAATTGCCCGCAAGGTGGAGGTTTTCCCCGCCCCGTTCCGGCCCAGCAGCGCCAGAATTTCGCCTTCGTGCACGTTGAAGCTCACGCCTTGCACGATATAGCTTTCACCATAATAGGCATGGATGTCATGGGCGGAAAAATACGCCGGTTCGGCGCGTTTCTTTTCCACATTCGTCACGTTTGTATCCAGTCCGAGCGTCATTCCGCTGCCTCCCCGAGATAGGCTTCTTTGA
>JALWOO010000038.1 GCA_027083485.1 Amylibacter sp.
TTGCAAACGGCCAAACAGGATCCACGTATAGGCCCCGATCAACCCGTAGGTCGATGCATCCGCCCCGAGCAACGCCCCTTGCGTGCCAAAAAACACCGTATTGGCAAGGGCTGCAATAATGCCGCTGCCAAAGAACACCAGCACAAACACCAGCGAGCTGACCCGCTCGCCAACAAACTTGCCCAGCGCCAGCACAAAGATAATGCTGAACAGGGCATCCCCAAAACTGACGTGGATAAAAGGATAGGTCACAAAGCGCATCAAATGTTCGGGCGGGAAATGGCCGGTTTCCCACATCCAGATTGCCACGTTATTGGAAAACCCGAATGTGCTGGCGATTGATCCGCGCCAGCCAATCGCCTGTGGCCCACCGATGATCCCGGCCTCGCCCAGTTGAAAAACCAGCTCGACCACCCCCATCACCAGCGCCAACACGATCACAACCGGCGGCAAAGGGTTCACGGGTGGCGCATCTGCATCAGGATCAAACATGGGGGGCCTCTTGTTGTTGACGGCGTTCTCACTTACCGCGATAAGGCAACAGCCCTTTCCAGTCCATACGGAGATTTTCAGGCAATGAGCAAAACAGCCTTCACCCCACGCGTATTTTCCGGCATTCAACCCTCCGGCAACCTGACGCTTGGCAATTACCTCGGCGCGGTCAAACGCTTTGTCGAGATGCAAGAGTCCGGCATCCAGACCATCTATTGCATGGTGGATCTGCACGCGGTCACTGTCTGGCAAGACCCTGAAAAACTGCGCCACAACACCCGCGAACTGGCTGCGGCCTATATCGCTTGCGGGCTGGATGCGGAAAAATCCATTCTGTTCAATCAAAGTCAGGTGTCCGGTCATGCGGAACTCGGCTGGTTGTTCAGCTGTGTTGCCCGCCTCGGCTGGATGAACCGGATGACCCAGTTCAAGGACAAGGCCGGCAAAAACGCCGAAAAAATGTCCCTTGGGCTTTATGCTTACCCTGCGCTGATGGCGGCGGATATTCTGCTGTATCACACCACCCATGTGCCCGTGGGCGAAGACCAGAAACAGCATGTGGAACTAACCCGCGATATTGCGGCCAAGTTCAACCATGATTACAAAACCGATTTCTTCCCGATCCCGGAACCGGTGATCGACGGGGCAGGCACGCGGGTTATGTCGCTGCGGGACGGCTCCAAGAAAATGTCGAAATCCGATCCCTCGGACAACAGCCGCATCAACATGACCGATGACGCGGACACCATCGCCAAGAAAATCCGCAAGGCCAAAACCGATCCGGAGCCGCTGCCTGACAACCTTGACGCTCTGAAAGATCGCCCCGAGGCACGCAACCTGATCAACATCTATGCCGGCCTGTCGGACCAGAAACCCGAAGCCGTCATCGCCGAGGTCGCCGGCCAGCAATTCGGCCAGTTCAAACCCTTGCTCGCCGATCTGGCCGTGGCCAAACTGGCCCCGATAGGCGACGAAATGGCCCGCCTGATGGGCGATGTTGCCGAAATAGACCGGATCCTTGGCAAAGGTGCCGACCGCGCCGCCGAAATCGCCGAACCCATTCTGGCGAAAACTTTCGACATCATGGGCATGGTACGCTCGCGTTAACGGCTGGTTACCAGCCAAACCGCAAGCAGGATCAATCCCATGGCAATCAGGGTAGAGGCGGGCAACGCCTCTCCCAACACGGCTACTCCCAGCAAGGCACCGGCCACCGGCACCACAAAATTCACCTGTGACAGGCGTGCAGCCCCCAGTTTCGGCACCAGATAGAAATAGATCAGTGTCGCAATGGCAGCGGGAAATACCCCCAGATACACGCCGGCCAAGGTGGCGGACGCGGGCAAAGCCTGCCAATCAGTCACCGGATCAAAGACCAGCGCCGCAACAATGATAACAACTGTTCCCACCGCCATTGACCCTGCCGTCGTGACGAGCGGTGGATGCAGGGCATAGCGGCGCGCAAACAAGGTGGTAAAGGCATAACACAAGGCCGCCCCCAATATCGCCAATTGCGGTAATACCTGCTGCCCGACATCGGACAGCGCGCTTGGCCCGTTCATCACAATCAAACCGCCAAAGCCAATTAAAATACCGAAAATGGCGCGGCGGGTCAGGATTTCAGCCGAATGGAACAAGGGTGCCAGTAACACTGTCACCACCGGCGCGATACCCATGGTCAAGGCAGCCAACCCGCTATCCACGCTTTGTTCGCCATATGATATCAGCGAAAACGGGATCACATTTCCAAACAAACCGCTCACAAGAAAAACCAGCCAAGACAGCAAATCACGTGGCATTTTCAGGCGCAGG